>CAZJRY010000020.1:5099-24360 GCA_964548625.1 uncultured Mediterraneibacter sp. | reverse complement strand
TCATAGGAAATGTTGCTGAGGGCATTCTCATACTGATATTCCGTCTGTGTCTCTTATGTTTCTCACATGCACCATGATGGTATCTGTATTGATGGCTTTTTCCTGCCATACGCGCTCATAGATTTCCTCGGATGAAAATACCCTGCCCGGATTCTTCGCCAGCAGGAGCAGGATCTTGTACTCGATAGGCGTAAGTTTCACCGGTTTCCCGTCCATCGTCACTTCCACCGCGTCCTCGTTGATCTCCAGACCTCCGATCACATGCACGTTTTCCTGAGGCGTCAGTTTCTCCAGAAACTTCCGGTAACGCCTGAGCTGGGAATTCACCCTTGCCATCAGTTCCATGGGCGTAAACGGTTTTGTCACATAGTCGTCCGCCCCGATATTTAAGCCCGTGATCTTATCCACTTCCTCGGACTTTGCCGAAAGCATGATCACCGGGAAATCATGTTTTTCCCTTAATTTCATCGTCATGCGGATCCCGTCCATCCGGGGCATCATGATATCCACGATAGCCAGATGGATATCCTCCTTGTCTATGATCCCAGCCCTTCGACGCCGTCCGCCGCCTGAAATACTTTATATCCCTGACTCTGCAGGTAGATCCGGACACCCTCCCGGATCTCTTTGTCGTCCTCCACGATCAGTATATGATTTGTCTCCATGTTGTCTCCTCTTCTCTCATCTCTTTTGTCCGGACAGATTCCGGCGCCTCTGTCGGCAGCTCCGGTATATGATTCTTCTCTACAACACCGTAATTTTTCACCGCCACTGTCACAGTCGTGTACGGCAGCGGGATCACATATTTGTCCCAGCGGTGTCTGAGCCGCAGGCAGAAAGAATAAGAAAGGCTGATCCCTACAAAATCTTCTTCGGCGTGTTCTGAGAGATAGAATGCCAGCTTCTTCGGCTCATGTCTCGGTCCCAGCGGTCCGTCCAGCGCCACGGCAATGGAATGAGTCTTCTCATAGGAATCCCGCACGATCTTTTTCAGCGCCGCAAACGCCTTGAAGCCGTCCGGAACGCGCAGGGCATTTCCACCGCACCTTCTCACCATATTTTCTATATAGTTTCCGCGGGTATCCGCAGTCACGATCACATCTACCGGCGCAGTCTTATCCGCCAGTTTCTCGAGGACCAGATTCATAAAGAAGCTGTCCTCATGCCAGAATCCGAATATCTGGCTGTCCCCGTACCGGTTCTCCTCATCCCACCGGATCGTGACAGTCCGCCCGATCCAGTCCAGATAATTAGTGAAAAGCCACTGCAGAGCGTTCTCTCCGGTCTTCTTCAGTCCCATAAACTCTGTCTCCTTTCCCGAACTAACATTGATTGTAGAGCATCTCCTCATAGATGGCAAGTCTTGAAGCGCGGTAATTTTCGGCAGAGATGAGCGCTGCGTTCTTCATTCTGCTGTTCGTCTCAGGTTCGAGCGCCTCAGTCACTTTTGCCGCCCACACTTCTTCTTTCTCCTCCGTCAGGAATCCGTTTACGCCGTCTTCAATAATATCGTCCGCGCCGGTTGCGTGTACTGCCGTGACCGGTATGCCTGCTGCCATTGCCTCCGCCAGAACAATGCCCTGTGTCTCTGACTTCGACGCGAACAGAAACAGATCTGCTGCGCCCAGATAATCCTTCATTTGATCATTCGGTACATTTCCGACGAAAGTCACCGCATCCTGTATACCGAGAATAGAGACCCTGACTTTCAACTCCGCCTTCTGACTTCCCTCTCCTATGATAAGTACATGAAAATCGTCTCCTCTCTCCCGCTTGAGCTCAGCGATCCCGCGCAGGAGAAATCCATAGTTTTTCTCTTTTTCCAGCCTCGATACCGTGACAAGAAGATGGCGCTTTCCTTTACTGTACTGTTTTCTTATCTCCCGGGATCGCCTGACATTTTTTCTGAAAAACGCTCCGTCAAGCCCGGTCGGAAAGACTACTGCCGGCGTATCCACTCCGTACCCTCTTATGATCTGCTGCATGCCTGCGGATGGCGCGAGTACAAGATCACATTTATTGCAGAACCGGCTCATATAGGACGGGATCACATTCCTTTGCAGCCACTCTACTGCTTTCTTCTTCACAATCGTACTCCTCCCTCTCATTGATCCGGAAGCACGGGATGTAATGGAGATAGTCTTCATATCTTGTATGATATGTATAGATAACCGGGATGTCGTATTGCTTTCCCAGCCACAGAGCCCACGATCCCGCAAATATAGGATGATGCACATGGATACAGTCAAAACTTTCCCTTGCGAATACCTCAAATATCTCTGCCGGGTAAATTCCCGGATATACCATCCCGTTATCCATCTTTTTCTTCCGGGAGCGGTATCGAATTACCCGTTCCGGCGCCTTCTTATCCTCTGCCAGAATCCTTTCCCGGAAACTTTCAGCCTGTTCTTTATCCTCACTTTCATACATCGGCGCAAATACCGTCACCTGATGCCCCAGCTTTACCAGCTCCTGCGCCTGCCGCTCTACCGAGATCGGCACACCGCCCACAAAGGGCCTGTAATTATTCGTAAACATTGCAATCTTCATATCCCGCCCCCTCTTATGTAAAGAAATTGATCGCCGCGTCGCCGAAGAAATATCCCGCCCCGACAAACATCAGGTTCCATAAAAATATCCCGCACACGGAACTTACTGTATATTTGACAAAATCCATCTTCACCATACCCGCGGGGATCGAGATAAGAGTGCGCACCATCGGGAGAAGCTTGCTCACAAATACCCCGGCGCATCCTCTCTCCCTCAGATAACTCATCTTCTCTTCAATCACGGGCTGGTGCTTCGGAAATTTCTTAAAATAAAACCCAAGCACCTTGTTTCCGCCGTATCTTCCCAGCAGGTAGAGCGCCCAGCTTCCGGTAAGTCCCGCTGCAACTGTCAGCGCCATGACAATCGGAAAACCGATCTCTCCCTGCGCGGCCCAGATTCCGGCAAGCGGCATGATAACGCCGGCGGGAAATCCCGGAAGATTCAGATATTCCAACAGTACGATCAGATAGATGAAAAAAGCACCGTATTGGAGAAAATAATGGGTAAGTTCAGATATGTCCATAAAAAAACAGCCCCCTTTCATGATTACAGGATATCCTGTAAATCTAAAGGGAGCTGATATAAGATTCCAAAGAATTTCTTAAGATTGCGGATTACGCCTCATCGATCGCTTTGCCGATATCGTGTCTCATATACTTATTCTCGAACTCTGCCCACTCGGTTGCAGCGTAGGCGTTCTTTCTTGCCTCTTTCAAGTCTTTTCCCTTTGCAGTCACTCCGAGCACGCGTCCGCCGTTTGTCACGATCTGCCCGTTCTCGAATTTGGTCCCGGCATGGAAGCAGTAGTAGCCGTCGTGCTTCTTGAATTCCTCAAGACCTTTGATCGGGAAACCTTTGTCATACTTCACCGGATAGCCGTCGGACGCGAGCACTACGCAGACCGCTGCGTTATCCTCGAACTGCAGGTCGATCTGATCCAGTGTGCCGTCGATGCAGGCTTCGACTACATCGATGATGTCATTCTTCATACGGGGCAGTACGACCTGCGCTTCCGGATCCCCGAAGCGGGCATTGTACTCCAGCACTTTCGGTCCGTCCGCAGTCAGCATCAGGCCGAAGAAGATCACGCCTTTGAACGGGCGTCCTTCTGCCGCCATAGCGTCAACTGTCGGCTGGTAGATATATTTCTCACAGAACTCTTCCACTTCTTTTGTGTAGAACGGGCTCGGGGAGAATGTTCCCATTCCGCCTGTATTCAGACCGGTATCGCCGTCTCCCGCGCGCTTGTGGTCCTGGGCACTTGTCATCGTCTTGATGGTTTTTCCGTCCACGAATGAGAGAACGGATACCTCGCGTCCGGTCATGAACTCTTCGATGACCATCTCATTTCCCGCCGCGCCGAACTTCTTGTCCAGCATGATCGTCCTGACGCCCTCTTTCGCCTCCTCCGGATTCCGGCAGATGAGCACGCCTTTTCCGAGCGCAAGTCCGTCCGCTTTCAGAACGATCGGGAATTTCGCCGTCTCAAGATATTCCAGTGCTTTATCCGGATCTGTAAAGTTCTCATAAGCCGCTGTGGGGATATTGTATTTCTTCATCAGGTCTTTTGAGAACGCTTTTGACCCCTCGATGATCGCCGCGTTCTTCTTCGGGCCGAATGTGCGGATGCCCGCTTCCTCCATAACGTCCACGAGACCGCCCACCAGCGGATCGTCCATACCCACGATACACAGACCGATTTCTTTTTCTCTGGCAAATGCCGCCAGTTTATCGAACTCCATGGCGCCGATGTCCACGCACTGGGCATACTCAGCGATTCCCGCGTTTCCCGGCGCACAGTAGATCTTGTCCGCTTTCCGGCTTCTGGCAACACTCGCCGCAATAGCGTGTTCTCTTCCTCCGCTGCCTACGATCAGTACTTTCATATTCAAAACCTCCTCGTCGGTCTCATCTGATTGATATTATCCTGTTTTCCTGCCTGTCAGCGCATCTGTTACGGCAGGATCGTTGTTTTATGGTCATCCACCCGGACTTTTCCGTTTGCGATCAGGTCGATCGCGCGGGGCAGGATCTTCCACTCCGCCCGTTCCATCACCCTGCGCTGAAGCGCCTCAGGCGTATCGCCCTGCTGTACTTCCACCGCTTTCTGCAGGAGGATCGGTCCCGTATCGGTTCCCTCATCCACGAAATGCACGGTAGCCCCGACTACTTTTACGCCACGGGCGAGAGCCGCCTCATGGACTTTTAAGCCGTAGTAGCCTTTTCCGCAGAATGACGGGATAAGGGACGGATGGATATTGATCATCCGGTTCTCGTACTTTCTGATCATCTCCGGCGGGATCACCACAAGGAAGCCTGCCAGCACGACCAGATCCGGCTCATAACTGTCCACTGCCTCCAGCAGTTTTTCATTGAAAATATCCCGTGTCTCAAAATCTTTCGGAGATACGCACATGGACGGGATGTCGTTTTCTTCCGCCCGCTTCAGCGCGTATGCGTTTTTATTGTTGCTGATCACTCCCGCGATCTGTGTGTTCGTGACCGTACCGTCTTTTACGCTGTCAATGACTGCCTGCAGGTTCGTTCCGCCGCCGGATACCATCACGACAACGCGCAGCGGCTTATCCGCCGCCGCGCCCGTCCTCTCTAGCATAGTTCTACTCCTTTATCTCCCGCCTCAATATGTCCCACTGCATACGGCGCGTCTCCGGCAGCGCGGATCGCCTCCATGGCGCGGTCCGCGTCCGCCTCGTCCACCGCGACGATCATGCCGAGTCCCATATTGAATGTATTGTACATCATCTGCTCCGCGATGTCTCCGTCTACAGAGAGCATATTGAAGATCGGCGGGATCGGATAGCTGTCTTTCCTGATCACTGCCTTTGTGCCCTCCTTCAGCATACGGGGAACGTTCTCGTAGAAGCCGCCGCCTGTGATATGGCTGCACGCCTTAACGGTCACTCCGGCATCTTTGATACTCCTGAGCGCCTTCACGTAAATCCTTGTCGGGACAAGGAGCGCCTCGCCCAGTGTGCATCCGAGGCTGTCATAATATGTATCCAGCGCCTCGCGTTTCATATTGAATACCTGTCTCACGAGAGAATATCCGTTGCTGTGGATACCGCTTGACGCCATGCCGATGAGCACATCCCCGGCTTTCAGGTTTTCTCCGGTGATCATGTCCTTCCTGTCGCAGACGCCTGCGGCAAACCCCGCGAGGTCGTACTCATCCGGCGCCATGAGCCCCGGATGCTCGGCCGTCTCTCCGCCGATCAGCGCCGCCCCCGCCTGAAGGCAGCCCTCGGCCACGCCTTTGACAATGTCCGCGATCTTCTCCGGTTCATTTCTCCCACAGGCGATATAATCCAGAAAAAAGAGCGGCTCTCCCCCCGCGCACGCGATGTCGTTGACACACATCGCCACCGCGTCGATCCCGATCGTATCGTGTTTATCGAGGATCATCGCCAGCTTTACCTTGGTGCCGCATCCGTCCGTTCCGGACAGGAGCACCGGCTCTTCCATCTCCTTGATCTTCGCGAGGGAAAACGCGCCGGAGAATCCGCCGAGCCCTCCGAGCACCTCGGGACGCATTGTCTTTTTCACATGCTCTTTCATCAGTTCCACCGATCTGTAACCGGCTTCGATATCAACGCCTGCTCTCTTATAATCCATTCTCTGCTCTCCTGTTGATTATTTCTCGTTTATATATGCTTCGTATCCGATCTCGTGCAGCTTGTCCGCCTTGGCCTGAACGCCGGCTTTCATCTCTTCCGAATACTCCTTCAGCTTCTGAAGGATCTCCGGATCTGATACGGCAAGGATCTTCGCCGCGAGGATCGCCGCGTTCATTCCGCCGTCGATGGCGACCGTCGCTACCGGGATCCCCGGCGGCATCTGTACGATGGAGTAAAGCGCGTCCATACCGTCCAGATTCCTTCCGGACATCGGCACGCCGATCACCGGCATCGGGAAGAGCGCCGCGCACATCCCCGGAAGATGCGCCGCCATGCCCGCTCCCGCGATGATCACCTTCACGCCTCTTCCCTCGGCTCCTTTCGCCCAATCAAAGAATGTATCCGGCATCCTGTGCGCGGAAATGATCGTCATCTCATAGTCGATTCCCAGTTTTTCAAGCATTGACGCAGCCTTGCTCATGACCTTCAGGTCCGAGTCGCTGCCCATTACGATTGCTGCTTTCGGCATCATGATTCCTCCTTATAAATGAACTGTCACTGCTCCAACGGTCCGTTTAAAACCTCGGTTCCCGGCAGAACAAATTTTCCGTCTTTTATTAGTATAATGTGTTTCCCCTCTTTTGTCACTACACTTATTTCTTCTAACTCTTCATAAGGTATGGTTATATCTGTATGACAGTTAAAGTAGGCTTTCGACACATCCTCTTTCCGGTTCCGTGAAACCGAATTATCTTTCGCCACGATCTCCTTGCCGTTCGGATTGTAAACCCGGATATCCTCGCTCCACGAGTAGCACGTATCGCCAACCGCGAAATGAGGGCCCGTCTTCTCCGCGATGAGGATCGGCATCTTGTCCTCGATACCGTATTTCTTTCCCGCCACATAAGCCGTCGTGTTCGTACCGATGGCAAACTCGCCGAGCGGCAGCGACTGATGCCCTTTTAAAACATTATCCTCAATATATCTGCGCCCCTCTTCATGATCCTCAAAATTCCCGCAGCGGTAATCCGTGATCCTTCCGTCCTCAAATGTCAGTTCCAGATCCGTATACTGCAGTCCTTCCAGATATACGCGGCTCACATGGAGCACGCCCGCCGTCCCCTCAAGCACAGGAGACGTAAACACCTCGCCCACCGGAATATTGACGTCCGCCACACAATTCTCAAAAATGGTCTCTTTCTCGGGATCATCAAGATGATACAGTTTCACTCTGATGTCTGTCCGGTTCTCTCCCCGGCCTTTTACATGGACATATTCGCCCCGGTCAAGAGCGTCGATCATTGTCTGCTGTACTTTCCCGTAAAGTTTCGCGTCCAGAGTGTTGATGCGGATCACTTCATCGAAGATTTCCGGATATTTCTCTCCGATCTCAGGCACCGGATATGCCACAATGGTAAAGCTGCGTTCCTCCCCTTTGATATATTCGTTCGTAAGCTGCCCGGACCGGCTGTCATAGCTGACCGCAAGCTTCTTCTGTTCTTCACTGTAGGACGGAGCTTCCGGCACAGCCTTCGGTGAGAACGGCTTCTCCCCGAATGTCTCCATGACCGCCGGTCCCGCAAACTGCGCCGCCAGTTCTCTGTGCTGTTCATAGACTGTACGCGCCACCTCCAGACGCCGTTCGATATACCGTTTGTCCATAAAGAGCGCCTGATCCTGACGGTGGTCATACTCGTACTGCCGGTTCGGCACCGCGCCGTAATATCCGATCTTATGATGTTCCCTCTTTGTGACAATGCCGGAAGCCGCGCGGTAGATGACAGGCTCAAGTCCCATCCGGCGGAAGTTCTCTATGGCAATGCGGATCACCTTCTCAAAGCCGAGGCTGTAACGGATATTCACCACGGATTTCTTCGACAGATCCTTGCCCGTATTGATAAATCCGATGCGGTACCCTTCTGTGTACACATCCGCCATTTTCCGGAGAGTCTCCTCCGGAAGCGTCCGCAGATGCCGCGCTGTCCCGAGCTCGTTTTCCGTGATGTACTCGCCGAAGCCGTAAAGATATCGGTCGTTGTCAAGATCCGCGTTTTCAATAATATCGACGGCGAACGAACTCGCCGGATCGATCTGCTCCATGATCCGGTCCGCCAAAAATACGTCGCAGTAGTCGCTTGCGTACCAGTAGAGAATGTCGCGTATTTCTTTTGTCTCCGGGGGCGCGTCACCCTCAAAACTGTTATAGACTTCGATAAACAGCTCGGACAGTATCGTCAGATAATCCAGACGGTCCTCGAATGAATACGGTATCCCGGAACGCATCTCGGCATAAAGCATGCTCAGCAGCCGTCCCATTTCAAGTCCGAATTGCTCCGCTGCATATGCGGGATTCGCGTAACTCCTGCCGTAATGCACCTCCAGAACGTCGCTGTACAGGATCTCATTGAGACTCTTCATCTCTTCCTCGCTGTACCGTTCCCACCCGCCGCTTTCCACTTTGCGCCTTACATTTTCAAGCTCCAGTAAGAAGAGCGCCGTATCCTGAAAATACGGCAGGTACTGTTCCGGCACCGTCTCCTCGGAGACGATCTCCTTAAGTCTGCCGACCGTCAGGATATGACGCTCTTCATATTCTTTATTCTTCTCTTTCTGTATTTCTCTTATATTCATACACTAAGACCTCCCTCTATCAGCTTAACCCGCCTATGAATATTGCCAGAAAAAGGATCACCGACACAAAACCGGACGGAAGCCCGATCTTGCAGGTCAGATAATTCCGTTCGCGCTCGCGGAACCCTCCGATCGCGAGCCGTATCCCGTTGACGGACAGCACCGCCGAAAGAATGGCGAGGCCGCCGATGATCCCGTCCGCGTTTCCGCTTGCCAGAAACGCATAAAAAATACAGCCTGCAAGGATCAGCAGCCCTCCGATACTGCTTATACAGGATACAACGCCCTTGCGGGAATGCTTAAAATTCGCCTGCCCGTATTTCCTTGTCCCGCGCTTTTTCCTTTCTTTTTCTTTCCGGCGCTCCTCAGCGCTTTTTCCGATTCCGAACATGATGCTTTCTCCTTATCCGATTACATATCGCAAATAAAATATATCCAAGTACGCCGCCGATGGTGTTGAGGAGGATATCATCCACGTCAAAGCTCCCCACTCTTGTAAAAAGCTGTACGGTCTCCACGCACAGGCTCAGCCCCATACTGTAGAAGAGGGTCCTGAAAAAGCCCCGCCTCCTGCCCGCCATGGAAATGAAAAATCCATACGGGACAAAGATAAGTATATTCCCGAACAGATTGGCAAACACCGCAAATGTGCCAAGTTGTTCCCTGTATGTGATAAAGCGCCTGATCTCCCTGAAAAGTTCCAGATTGTAACGATAGTCTTCCGCGATCTCTGTTCTCCCGTACCACTCCGCGACAAACAGGAAATAGATCAGGAATCCGACATATAATAAAAACAGGACTTTTCCAAATGCCCTGATAATACTCGATTTTTTAATACCCAAGACAATTCCCCTGACATTCTGAAAAGGGGAACAGCCTTATGCCGCCCCCTTATACTGTCTGTGCTCACCTAAAACGTGATCTCTTTTTTATGTTTCAGCAGGTTCGCGCCGCTCACGATGGAAAGGACTCCTGCCGTGATCCCGACTACAAGGATAATGATCCCGACCGCAATGTTCCCCGCGCCGCTGTTTTTCATTGTCATGTATGCCTTTTCCATATTACGCGCCTCCTTATTTTACACCATATGTTCCATAGTATGTATCGATCGCTGCCTTTAATGTATCATCTATGACAACTTTGCCGTTATATTCTTTATTATACAGGCACTCGACCACTTCCTCCATCGTCACGATCGCGGCCGTATCGAATCCGTAGAGATCCCTGATCTCATCCAGCGCGCACTTCTCGCCGCCTTTTCCCACTTCCATCCTGTTCAGCGATACGATGAGTCCCACGATGGTCACGTCGGCCGCGCCCCTTACTTTCGGAACGGTCTCTTCCATAGATTTTCCGGATGTAGTCACATCCTCGATCATGATCACGCGGTCGCCGTCTTTTAACTTACTGCCGAGGAAACTTCCCTTGTCCGCCCCGTGGTCCTTCTCTTCCTTGCGGTCCGAACAGTAGCGGACTTCCCTTCCGTACAGCTCGCTGTAGGCAATGGCGGTCACGACGCTGAGCGGGATGCCCTTGTATGCCGGTCCGAACAGGACGTCAAAGTCGTCGCCGTACTTGTCGTGGATGGCCTTCGCGTAATACTCGCCCAGCTTCTTCAGCTGAGATCCTGTCACATATGCCCCCGCGTTCATGAAGAACGGAGATTTCCTTCCGCTCTTTAATGTAAATTCACCGAATTTAAGCACGTCGCTGTCCACCATAAAGTGTATAAATTCCTGCTTGTACTGTTCCATGCCGCAACCTCCCGTATACGTAGATATGCCCCTTTATTTTCCTGTACCGGGCATAGTAATCTCTGATTCTTTACAATTTTAACACAAGTCGATGGTATTTTCCATGCTATTTCACAATTCCGACCATTTCACCGACTGTCCGGAATCCGTGCCGTTTCATATATTCCTCTATTCCGTCCACGATCTCCATCGTCACTCCCGGATCATGGAAATTTGCCGTTCCGACAGACACCGCGGCCGCTCCCGCAAGGATCATCTCAACGGCGTCCTCCGCGGACGATATGCCGCCCATCCCGATAACCGGCAGTTTCACGGCATTCGACGCCTCATAGACCATGCGGACCGCGATCGGATGGATCGCCGGTCCGGACACGCCTCCCGTCTTGTTCGCCAGAACAAAACTCTTACGGTCAATGTCAATCTTCATCCCCGTGATCGTGTTGATCAGGGATACCGCGTCGGCGCCTCCTGCTTCCACGGCTTTTGCCATATCCGCAATGCCGGTCACGTTCGGGCTCAATTTCATGATCACCGGCTGTCCCGCGTATCTCTTCACCGCTTTCGTGATCGCTTCCGCCGCTTTCGGATCCTGCCCGAAAGCAATCCCGCCTTCCTTCACGTTCGGACAGGAGATGTTGATCTCCAGCATATCCACGTCCTCGCCCGCCAGACGCTCCACGACCTCGCAGTAATCTTCCGTAGATTTTCCGCACACGTTCACGATGATCTTTGTATCATACTGTCTTAAGAACGGAATATCCCTCTCACAGAATACGTCGATTCCCGGATTCTGAAGCCCCACGGCGTTCATCATCCCCCCGCAGACTTCCGCCACTCTCGGAGTCGGATTGCCGCTCCACGGAACATTCGCCACGCCCTTTGTCGTCACCGCGCCCAAACGGTTCAGATCCACATAGTCCGCGAACTCGGCCCCCGATCCGAATGTGCCGGATGCCACCGTCACCGGATTCTTCCACTCTACACCGGCGATATTTACTTTCATATCCATCAGATCTCCACCTCCGTAGAAAGGAATACCGGACCGTCTTTACAGATCCGTTTGTTGTGTACATTGCTGTGGCTGTCTTTCTCTTTTGACCGGCACACGCACGCAAGACAGGCTCCGATCCCGCATGCCATGCGTTCCTCAAGTGAAATATAACACTCGATGCCCCTCTCCCCGGCATATGCCTTGACCGCGCGGAGCATGGGCGCCGGACCGCAGGCATATATGATATCCGCCTCAAGGGCGTTCTCCCGGACAGCGTCCATTACATTTCCTTTTGTGCCGACGCTGCCGTCCTCCGTTGAGATGTACACCTCGCCGTTCTGCTCGAATTCTTCCCGCAGGAACGTTTCGGCGTCCCGATAGCCTGCAACGATCTGTTTCTTCACACAATCCATCTGCTTTGCCAGCTCAAGGACCGGCGGCACGCCGATACCCCCTCCCATGAGGAATGCCCGTTTGCCTTCCGCCTTTTCTACAGGGAAACCGTTCCCGAGAGGTCCGATCACAGGGATCGTGTCCCCTGCACGAAGTTTTGAGAACTCTTCTGTTCCCGTATTCTTTCCCGTCACCCGGTACACGACGCGGAGACTGCTGTTTTCCTCATCGATCTCGCAGATACTGATCGGACGGGGAAGCAGCCTGCTCCTGTCATTGGTATACATGGAGATAAACTGCCCCGGCTTCGCTTCCGCCGCAGCTTCTGTTCTGATCCACATACTGTAGATATCCCGTGCGATCCTCTCCTGTGAGATGACCTGCGCGTTTTCTTTTTTCTTACTCGTCATAACCGCTCCTTTTTCGCTCTCTCTGACAGTCCTGTCCGTCCCTGACGGCAGAACTGCGGATTTATTTCCCCGCCAGCGCTCCGCTGATGTCGGCGATCATTGCTTCGACCGCGGCTCTGGACGCGTCGCCGAAGTTCTCTGCGCCGTACTTCGCGTAAGCTTCCTGCTTATATGCCGCAATGATGCCTCTGGATGAATTCACGATCGCTCCCAGACCGTCTTCATTAAAGAAGTGGACCAGATCCCTGCCTTGTCCGCCCTGCGCGCCGTATCCCGGCACAAGGATGTAAGCCTTCGGCATGATCTTTCTGAGGACTTTTCCCATCTCCGGATAGGTTGCTCCGACTACAGCTCCCACATAGCTGTACTCATCGCCCATGCAGTCCGCGCCCCACTCGGCTGCCTTCTCGCCGACCAGCTCGTAGAGCGGACGACCGTCGATCAGTCGATCCTGAAACTCTCCGCTGGACGGATTGGACGTCTTGACGAGTACAAAGATTCCTTTCTTCTCTTCTTTGCATACATTGATGAACGGATTTACCCCGTCAGATCCGAGATACGGGTTCACTGTCGCGAAATCCTCGTCAAACGGAACATATTCTTTGCTGCCGACTTTCACTTTGCCCAGATGTCCTGCCGCATACGCGGCGGAAGTGGAACCGATATCTCCTCTCTTGATATCGCCGATCACCACAAGATCTTTGGACTTGCAGTAATCCACGGTCTTCCTGAACGCCATCACTCCCGGCACGCCGAACTGCTCATACATCGCGATCTGCGGCTTTACGGCGGGGATGAGGTCATACGTCTTGTCTATGATTTCTTTATTAAACTGCCAGATCGCTTCCGCCGCTCCCTCAAGTGTCTCTCCGTATTCCGCAAACGCCTTGTCCTGCACATGCTGCGGGATGTAGTTCAGCATCGGGTCGAGTCCGACCACGACCGGCGCTCCTGTCTTTTTGATCTTTTCCACTAATTTATTGATCATCTGCTCTTCCTCCGTTTCAGTATCTGATATACCTGTCCATTATCATACCATAAGTCCGTCCCTTAGTAAAACAAAAAGAAACGCCTGAAGCTTCTGTTCCTTCAGACGTTCTCACCAAATCTGCGCAAGCCCTTCCGGGGCGAGCAGGGTAAACGGAAATACGGGAATATTCCTGAGCACACCATATATAAACACGATCACAAGTATCCATACAAGCAGCTTTACACTGATCTTCCCGTCCACGTGATTGCCGCCCGTGACCATCCAGTCAATTGCGCGGGCCGCGATATACAGTCCGAGCAGAGGGAGAAGGAGTGTCATGAGCGGATTGTAGCAGAACGCGTCTTTAAACCGCAGGTGAAGTATAGAGTAGCACGCTCTCCCTGCCCCGCATCCCGGACAGTATAATCCTGTTATCACATAGAAGATACATGGCAGCGGATAACTGTACGGATCATGATGATACAGGTAGAAAGCGCCCGCAGCGGCGGCCGCCCCCGCACAAAGTACGAGGGCGGTCCGCAGTTTCCTGTCCTTTTTGATTCGCATTGCCAGTTTCAGCATCGGTCAGACCGTTTTCCTTTAATAGTAGTAATAATAATAGGAGCCGAAAGTCCCCACGTAAGCCATCGCGATAAAAGCAATATTCACAATAACGCCGATAACCGCCGCTGCAATGATCCAGATTCTCGCATTTCTTGCCGACCGCTCGGCTTCGGCATAGTCTCCGGCATTTATCGCGCTGTTGATCTTTGCCGCGTAGACAATACCGACAATACCAAACGGAATACAGCAGCAGATGGTTGTCAAGATCGACAATACCAGATACGGGACCCAGTTGATCTGTCTACCCGGCTCATAGGGCGGCTGATATCCCACAGTCTGCATCGCGCCGCAATGAAGGCAGAATCTTGATCCGTCCGGTATTTCGTGATTACAATTGGGACAATACATTTCATATACCTCACTCTCATAAATAGTATTATACTTATTCCGGTACTCTGTTAATCATATCATCATACGAGCCGAAAATCATCAAAAAAATTGTAAATTTCTGTTTTTCATCAAGACCGGCCTGAGCGAGTTGTACAGAACGCCCGCGATGACAGCCGACAGAACCGCGTTTACAAAAGTTGACGCCGTACTCCATTTCGCCAGCACTTCCGCCATCTGCTGCGGCTGTCCCAGTATATACTGATTGTAGAAAAAACCGGTAAGCGGATCCGCGATCACATTGAAGGCAAGACCGACTGATGAGGCGATCATACTCCAGCGGAAGATATATTTCTTATCCGTATTCTCATTGATCTTCGCGATCCTGTGAGCGACCAGTCCCGTGATCAGCCCGATGCATAGCTTCAGTACAAACGTCCTTGGCGCGCCCGTGATATATACCGGATCCATCAGATCGGCGATCCCCATTCCGATCGCGCCGGCAAGCCCGCCGTACCATCCGCCCAGAAGCAGCGCCGCGAGCACACAGAACGCATTTCCGACGTGGAAAGACGTCGCGCCTCCTCCCGGCAGCGGTATCTTTATCTGCAAAAACGTAAAAGACACAAAGCACAGTGCCGCCATTAATCCGCTCTGCGCCAGTTTTACCAACGATTCGTTTTTCCTTTCCATAGGTGATTCCTCTTTCCTGTAAATCTGCCTGCTACAGTATATTATCACCCAACTGGATTTATTAAAATGTCCACTTTCCGTCTTTTTATACAGTCCAGTTTTTCTTCCCCAGCCTTATCTGCTCCATTTCTTCCGCCGTGTCCTCCTCCAGACTGTCGAACAGAAAGGTCCGCAGGACATCGCCTCTGCCGAGGTACTCTCCGCGGATTTCTTTTAACGCGAGCTCCACTTCTTCCCGAAGCCCTGCCGCGGACATACGGCGCGCTCCCTGTCCGAGAATGATGACCTGTTCCAGCGCGTCAGATGTTGCCACAGTCACATGATGGTTCTTCGCGATCTTCCGCACAGTCTTCTCGATATACTGATCCGCCGTCTCCGCTTCTTTTGTATAGACGATATGGATATTGTGGTATTTTGAAACTTCGCCCGGGTTCCCCTCCACTTTATAGGCGTCAAATACAAGGATCAGCGTACATTTCCGGTATCCCTGATAATTGCACAGGATATCCGCGAGTTTCCCCCTTGCCGCCGCCAGGTCGGTCTCCGAGAGTTCCCGCAGCCCGTCCCACGCGAAGATGATATTATAGCCGTCTACAAGAAGATATTCCTCTCCGTCCGTCTTTTTTCTCCCGCCTGCCGAAACGTCCGGACGACTCGTTCTCCGTTCGTCTTCCGGACCGGCCGATACTTTCACCGGGGTGCTGCCGGCCTTCCGCCTGACGGGATCCGGCGTGCGCACATAGATCGCGTCCAGTTCTTCCCGCGTAAGTTCGATCGTTCTTGAGGAAGCGCGGACAGCAGCGGCTTTGGCAGACTGCCCTCCGGTTTCTTCCCGCTCCGGATTATTTTTGAGCGGGCTCTCTACATGCATATATTCCTCCACCTTGTGCCACGGAACGATAAATCCCGCCCCATGGGCACAGAATACGGAATCCGCCGTATTTTCAATATCACTTTCCGGATCGTAGCCGATTCCCCCGACAATTTCCTCCGCGTTATGGCAGACATCATATCCCTTCAGCGCGCAGGACATTCTGCCGAAACCGCCGGTATACGCCGCGAACTCTTTCTGATAGCCGCGCATCTCCGATACCGGGACGCTTCCCGTGAGGACAGCCATGTCATTTTCCGTCTCCGGTCCGGAGAAAGTACCGTTCATCCGCTGAATATCGTTCATGGCACGCCCTACATTTTCCATCGGGAGTTCCATGCGGAACTCATAATACGGTTCCAGCAGGACGCTCCGGGCTTTCATCAGGCCCTGACGCACCGCCCGGTATGTGGCCTGCCGGAAATCTCCGCCCTCTGTATGCTTCTGGTGGGCCCGCCCGGATATGAGGGTGATCCGGACGTCGGTCAGCGCGGAGCCGGTCAGCACGCCCTTATGTTCCTTCTCGTCCAGATGAGTCAGGATCAGCCTCTGCCAGCTGCGGTCAAGGACATCCTCGCTGCATTCAGAGGCAAACTGCATGCCGGAGCCTCTTTCTCCCGGTTCCAGCAGGAGATGCACCTCCGCGTAATGCCGCAGCGGTTCAAAATGCCCGACTCCCTCTGCCGGTCCGGCGATCGTCTCTTTATATATGATCCTGCCCTCTCTGAATTCTATAAGGACTCCGTACCGCTCTTTGATCAGACGCTGCAGCACCTCTGTCTGCACCTCTCCCATAAGCCGGATATGGATCTCCTGTGTCTCCTCGACCCAGACGATATGGAGCTCCGGTTCTTCCTCCTCAAGCCGGCGCAGGTTGGTGAGCATTGCGTGAACGTCGCATCCTTCAGGCATCTCAACACGATACGTAAGCACCGGTTCAAGAGCCGGAATATCCGAGTCTTTCTCTTCTCCGATCCCCTGCCCCGGATATGTTTCCTCCGGTCCTGTCACCGCGCAGACCATTCCCGCCTGCGCGCTTTGGACCATTTCATATTTGTCGCCGGAATAGATGCGGATCTGATTTACCTTTCCTTCCGCTCCCGGAAGCGTCTCTTTCACTTTCAGTTCCCCGCCTGTAACTTTCAGGTAAGTCAGTCTGTTTCCCTGCGGATCTCTTGCGATCTTATATACTTTCGCGCCGAATGTTTCCGGATACTCCGGACAGATACTGTATTCTCTGATGCCGTCCAGAAGTTCCGCGATCCCTTCCGCTTTCAATGCCGAGCCGAACCAGCACGGGAATACCTTCCGCTCCGCCGCCGCGCGGCACAGCGTTTCTTTGCGGATCGTGCCGTTCTCCAGATACTCTTCCAGCATTTCATCATCACAGACCGCAAGATTTTCAAGGGCGTCCGGCGCGCCTTCCGATATCCGTTCGAAATCCGTACACCCCTCATCCAGCCGGCTTTTGAGTTCCGTCATCAGAGCGTCCCTGTCTGTCCCTTCCCTGTCCATCTTATTGACAAACAGAAAGACCGGTACATCATACCGCTTCAGCAGCCGCCACAGCGTCACGGTATGCCCCTGCACTCCGTCCGCTCCGCTGATCACCAGTACCGCGTAATCGATCACCTGCAGCACGCGTTCCATCTCGGCAGAGAAATCCACATGTCCGGGCGTGTCAAGAAGCGTAAGTTCCAGATCCTTCCACTTCATGACCGCCTGCTTTGAAAAGATCGTGATCCCCCGTTCCCTCTCCATCTCATATGTGTCCAGAAACGCGTCGCCGTGATCGACCCGCCCCAGATTCCGGATGCTGCCGCTTAAGTAGAGCATCCCCTCTGACAGTGTTGTCTTTCCCGCGTCCACATGGGCGAGGATGCCGATATTGAGGTGCTTTGACTTCTGTCCTGCTGCCTTATTTTCTCTATTATCAGACGTATTTCCCATAGAAATACCCCTTTCTGTCTGTAATTATGCCTTCATAATCATAGCACAGAAAGGGGTATAAGTCGATTCATCAAACGGCTGTTTTTCTGTTAAAGCGGCTTTTCCCTGCGAGAAAAGCCGCCGTGACCAAGGACGCCGCCGGCACAGTGATAACAATGCCAAAGGTTCCGCAGATTCCCTGCGCGATCTCAATTGTAAGATAGTTCGAATTAAACAACTGATTGAACTGTACCTGATAGGACAGAAATACAAGCAGTGTAATAAACGCGCTCCCTGTAAACGCAAGGATAAGCGTATTCGTCATCGTTCCGATCATATCCTTTCCCATTTCTATCCCGGACAGAAACAGCTCCTTTGCCTTCAGTCCGGAATTGTGACTGTATACTTCATACAGGGCTGATACAATAGACATCCCTGTATCCATGATCGCTCCCAGTGATGAGATCAGGACGCCCGCGAAAAGAACGTCTTTGATCTTAAGACCGGTCTCCTGATTGATCAGCACAAGTCCTTCTGCCTCTGAACTGCTGAATCCGTCGATATGTACAAGCCGCGACATGATGAGGAACAGTATCAGGGAACAGATAACGCCCACGACCGTTGACAGGATCGCCGCACACGTTTTCTCGCTCTGTCCGTTCAGCAGAAGAAGCGTGACCACTGTAGATAATATGCCGCATATAATGCTCATCCATATGGGCGAATATCCGGAAAATACTGCCGGGAGCACCAGATAGACGATCATAAAAAGGGAGTAAGCGAGTCCCGCGATCGCTTTGAAGCCTTTTCCTCTGCCGATACAGATGATCGCAGCCGCGAGAACCGCGAAACAGATGAGCATGGGCAGAGTTCTGTCATAGTTATAAACAGTATAATAGGGTTCTGCATTCTCCGGTCTGTCCGCATTGATGATCAGCTTCATCCCCTCTTTCGCATACACATTATGCGTCTGCGTCAGATAGTTCGTCACCTCGATAATATTTCCTTTCTCTTCACCGTCCAGCATTTCCACCTTCAGTTCCTGAGTCCCGAGATATATCTCAAGTTCCTCGTCATAATCCAGATTTTCGGAAGAAACCTCCGCTACGACAGCTTTCTCGTAGCAGAGGGTGTCTGAAGAATATCTGGAATATGCCTGAAAACCATAGTTCTGAAGCAGCACGGTCACGATCACCGTTGCCAGTATGATAAGGAGAACAATGCTGTTTTCTTTAATCCTGTTCCGCATTTTTCTTTTCCTGATCTATACTGTAAATTTTCTTCTTGCGATGACAATTGCCACGCATCCTGCCACGGCCAGAGCGATGATCACAGTTACGACTGAGGTCTGATCTCCTGTCTGCGGAGTATTACTTCCTCTGTTTCCGCTGCTGTCTGTGTCGTCCTGATCTCCGTCATCATCCCGGCTGCCGCTGTCTCCGGTATTGCCCTGATCTCCGTCATCATCCCGGCTGCCGCTGTC
>CAZJRY010000020.1:3726-4999 GCA_964548625.1 uncultured Mediterraneibacter sp. | reverse complement strand
CCGGTGTCTCCCTGATCTCCGTCATCATCCCGGCTGCCGTCATCTTCGTCCGGCATTTCTTCGTCTGATGTCTTATTGATCGTAAATGTATCCAGTACGCTCATGTCATCTGCGTAGTAGGTTGTCAGTGTATAAGATGTATCTGTGATCTCCACATCTGTCACTGTTCTTCTGTAGGACTGATCCATAACCGCGGAGAAAGCGGCGTCCGCAGCCTTAATATCATAGTACTTGCTTCCGCTGGCAGAGTTTGCTGTCAGGTAGAGTACCCCGTCCGGATCCGTCACTTCACTCTGAACTCCGTCGGATGTATCCGGTATTGTTCCGTTCATCATATATGTTCTCGTGTAAACATGGTCGTGTCCCATAAGTACCACGTCAATATCAAGCTCCCCCAGTACGGGCGACAGCTCTTCTCTTCTCTGGATGATATCGGCGTCGTCGGTATGGCTTGCCGTTGAATATATGGAGTGATGGAAAATAACCGTCTTCCATGTCACGTCCGGATTTGCCGCAATGGCCTCCTCCATAAAAGCTTTATGTTCTGCTGTAGAAAGATCATTGGAGTTAATATTTATAAAAAGTGTATTGTTATACACGAACCAGTAATCCGTTCCTGCCGCTGTCGCGCCATATTCCGTGCTCTCGTTCGGAAGGTTGAAATGCTCACTATAAGCTGCGCTTCCGCTGTCATGGTTGCCGATTGTAGTCACGCTTGCCAGAGAAGAGAACACATCATTAATATAACCGGTGTACTGCTCTTCATTGTTGTTTGTATTAACCTGATCCCCTGCTGATAAGAGGAAATCAACATCCATCTCATTCCGGATCGTCTCCAGTGTCTCGTTCCATCCCTCAATATCCTCAGATGTGCTGCCGGCGCCGATCTGCGGATCCCCTACAAACGCGAAACTGAAGGAGGAATCATAATCTCCTGTGGAAAAGCTGTATACTTCGCTGACCGTATCTCCGTTTACAACACGATATACATACTCTGTATCCTCTTCCAGATCCGAGAGAGTAGCCTGATTGGAATAAAACCCTTCATCATTTGCCGCTGTGGATACCGCGTCAACAGTTGTATAGTCTGACGGGAACTCTCCGCCTGTCATATCAGATGCCTTTGCATACTGTACCTGCCCCGCCTCATCGGTATCCGCATACCATGTAAGTCCGCGACTGCTCTCATCGCCTCCAAGGGTCAGGACTACCGATTTCTGCTCTGTCTGTACATCTTCCTCTGTCTCCGTTCCTTCGTCTGCCGTCGTCTCCG
>CAZJRY010000020.1:0-3626 GCA_964548625.1 uncultured Mediterraneibacter sp. | reverse complement strand
CCGTTTCTGCTTCTGTCTCTGCATCTGCTCCTTCTGCTGTCTCTGCTTCTTCTGCTGCCGTCTCCGCTTCTGACTCTTCTGACGTCTCCGTTTCTGCCGGTGTCACCGTTTCATCTGCACTTTCCTCTGCAGTCTGTTCTTCTTCAGCCTGAACAGTTATGTAAGCGCCGGGGCAGACATTACCGATTGCAAAGCTGCCGCTAAGGACAAATACCATAGCTGTCAGTCCGGCTTTCACTCTGCGGGTAACTTTACTCATTGCCATAAAAATCAAACCTCCTTTTCTGTCTGTGGCCCATCAGCGGCGCGGATGTACGAGACGCATACCGCCGCCTGCATACCGATGCCGCTGAATCCACAGATATATTATCGTCCCGAAAAAAGAGATTCAATATTATTTACAGACATTTAAACTACTTTACCGTCATTTAATCCGCCGCTTACATAAAAAACGTATTCTGGGACAGGGCAAAACACGATTGGGGACGTAGTAAAATTCGATTTTACTACGTCCCCAATCGCATTCAAAAGGGATTATTTATTATTTTGATCTATTTGCAGAGTTTCTTAAATTCATCTGCAACGAATTGTACTTTAGTACCAACAATAACCTGTACGGAATCCTTGCCCGGGCGGATCACACCTGCAACTCCCGCAGATTTGATTTTCTTCTCATCAACCTTTGTGTAATCCTTGATCTCCAGGCGAAGTCTTGTAATACAGTTATCGATGGAGGTTACGTTCTCTTTCCCGCCGACGCCTTCAAGCACGATCTTCGCGACCTCCGTGAAGTCATCGTTTGCGAGGACCGCCTGCATCTCCGCTTCGCTGTCATCGTCGTCCTCTCGTCCCGGTGTCTTCAGATCGAATTTCACGATCGCGAAGCGGAATACGACGTAGAATACGACAAATGCCGCGATGCCAAGCGGAATGATCATCCATGTATTCTGTGCTGCCGGAAGGGAAGAAGAGAATACAAGGTCGGTCAGACCGGCCGAGAAACTGAATCCCGCACGGAACCCTACCGCTACCGTGATCACTGTAAAGATTGCGTAAAGCAGTGCATAGATCAGGTACAGAGCCGGTGCAAGGAACATAAAGCCAAACTCGAACGGCTCAGTAACGCCGCAGACAAACGCCGCGAGAGCCGCGGAGCTCAAAAGACCGATTGCAACTTTCTTCTTTTTGCTCTTTGCAGTATGCACCATTGCCAGAGCCGCGCCCGGGATACCGAACATCATACACGGGAAGAATCCTGACATATACATGCCGAGGCTCCATGATACATCCGCCGACGTCTCGCCTGCCCAGAAGTGAGTCAGATCGCCGAGTCCGATCGTGTCAAACCAGAATACATTGTTCAGTGCATGGTGCAGACCGAACGGAATGAGCAGCCTGTTGAAGAATGCGTACAGTCCGGCTCCTACCGCGCCGAGGCTCGCGATTCCTTCGCCCAGCGCAACAAGTACGCCGAAGAGGATCGGCCACACAAAGAGCAGTATCACAGACGCAATGATGGATACGACACCTGCGATGATCGCCACGCAGCGCTTGCCGCTGAAGAATGACAGCCAGTCCGGGAGCTTTGTGCCCTTGAATTTGTTGTAGCACGTAGATCCGATGATACCGGCAAGGATACCGATGAACGGGTTTGCGATGTTGTCAAACGCAAGTGTTGAATCAGCATTATCGGCGATAGACGGAATGATGACCGTCACGTTCGATGTTGCCAGCAGATTTGTGATCATCAGCCATGAAGCCAGAGCCGCCAGCCCGCCTGTACCGTCGTTTTCGTCTGACATGCCGACACCGATACCGATCGCAAACAGGATCGCCATATTATCGATCAGGGCGCCGCCCGCTTTCACCAGATAATAACCGATCTGCTGTACGATTCCGGTTACGTCACCACCCTGCATTGTTGCCGGACACAGAGCGTATCCGATACCCATGAGGATACCGCAGATAGGCAGACAAGCAACAGGGAGCATCAATGATTTTCCTAATCTCTGTAAAAATTTCATTAGTTTCCCTCCTTTTGACTCTCGTTATAATCCCTTTTTTCTATTTCAACCGGATCTTCCGGTTAAAATCATTTTGATGTCTGTTATGATATTATGATCAGATCATCGCCGGAATTCACGGCGTCTGCCGGAATTGCTTCTACAGATGCATAATCCGGTGTGTTGCAGACAAGCACAGGTGTGACCGTATCATACCCTGCCGCCTTTATTTTTTCGAGATCGGCTTCCAGAAGAAGATCGCCTTTCTTTACATGATCTCCCGCCTTTACATGTCCGGTGAATCCGACGCCCTTCATCTTGACCGTGTCCAGTCCGATATGGATCAGGATCTCGGCGCCGAAATCAGTCGTCATGCTTACCGCGTGGAGCGTATCAAACACCATCCCGATCTCGCCGTCTGCCGGAGCATATATCTTACCTTCCTCCGGAATGACCGCCGCTCCTTTTCCGAGCATCTCCTCCGCAAACGTGGGATCATTTACTTCTTTCAGCGATACCGCTTTCCCCTTTACAGGAGAGCCGATCACATGTTTCTTTTCCTTTTTTTTGAATAAATTGAACATCGTTTCCTCCAAGATACCAATAAAAATGACTTTCTTTAATTCTCCGCCATTGTCACCCGCCTGATATGGATCGTGAGATACATTACTTCCTCTCCGGAAAGCCTGCAGTCTGTATTTTTTTCTATGTACTCAGCTATCCTGCAGCTGCACGCATACTCTTTCGGATATTTCGTGCGCATCGTCTCCGCCAGTTCGTTTTCCTCATTCGGCAGAAGTTCCCCGCGGTACACTCTCTGGAGCAGGAATTTCAGGTGAGTCAGGAATCGCTCGTAATGGAGCGTCCTGTCGTCAAGCGCTATCCCGAGCCCGCTGCTTGTGATCTCCAGAATATCCCTGAGCTGATTCGGGAACCGGAACGCGTCTTTTATATCTGTTCCATATTCCGCGTTTACAAAATGCAGGGCAATGAACCCGGCCTCATCCTCCGGCAGTTCCACGTCAAGCCGCTCTTTGATCAGCTTTAACGCGTACCGCCCGAGATCGAATTCATGCGGGTAAAATCTTTTGATCTCCCAGAGCAGGGCGTTCTGCAGATTGATCTTCTGCTCAAAACGGACGATCGCGAAATTAATGTGGTCCGTAAGCGTTACATAAATACTCTGATTCAGCTTCAGGTTCAGATTACTTTTTGCATAAGAAATAATTTCCGCCGAGATCTGCGCTCTCTCAAGCGGCATGTCTGCAAGAAGCTCTTTGAGCTGATCTGCCGTATCCCGGCTCTTGATCCGGAACACTTTTTCTGTTTTCTTTTCATTGACAGGCTGTCCCGGCCGCGCTCCGAACCCGAGTCCCCTGCCCATAATAACGCACTCTCTTTTCTCGTCATCAAAAGCAGAAACGATATTATTATTTATTACCTTATCTATCAGCATATTGAGCCTTTCGGAAAACAAAAAAACCAAACTTCATAAACATACAAGTAAACACTATGTTTACAAAATTTGGTTTTGCCTGCCATACAGTAACAATCCAACCGTATTTATTTATCTACGTAGTATACCAGATTCACCTGTTAAAGTCAATCTGTTTTTCGCCGTTT
>CAZJRY010000019.1:0-25981 GCA_964548625.1 uncultured Mediterraneibacter sp. | reverse complement strand
CCCCCAGCATCTCCGTCACGGTTTTCCCGTACACCGGATGCCGTTTATACGGAGCAATCTGCGAGAGAGGCTCCAGCACGAATTTTCTCTTGTGCATCTCCACATGGGGGATACACAGATCTTTTTCCTGAACAGAGATATCGTCATAGAATATGATATCCAGATCCAGCGTCCTCGGACCCCAGCGGACGATACGCTCACGCCCCTCTTCCGCCTCGATCCGGTTCAGCTCGTCAAGAAGTTCCCGGGGAGTCAGGAGCGTCTCAAGCTCCAGACATCCGTTGAGGAAATCATCCTGATCCGTCACACCGTAGGGCGGCGTCTCGATCAGATCCGATACACTCTTTACCATACATCCCCTGATTGAATCCAGCATATTCACCGCGTCTCTGATATACTTCTCCCGATTGCCCATATTAGAGCCCATGGCAATGTACGCGGTATGTTTCGCCCGCTCGATCTCCACGCTCACCGTCTTAAGAGGAAGCCGGACGGGCGCCCACGGTTTTTTGATCTCAAGCCGGATCGCTCTCATTTCCGGATATTTCAGAAGAAGTTCTTCCGCCAGATTCTCCGCCGCGCTCTCCAGAAGTTTGTATGTATGCTTTTTCAGCCGCATTTCAATAAACGCGCTGACTTCTCCATAGTGGATAGAGGCGGCCAGATCGTCTGTTTTTCCGGCTTTCCTTGTGTCCGTATATAACTCGGCCGAGACGACGAACTTCTGCCCCAGCGTGTTCTCCTCGGGGAAAACGCCGTGATTTGCGAACACTTCCAGATCTTTAATCTTTATCTTATCCATTACTCGATCCCCTCCCGTTCCTGCTGTCTGTGCTGACTGATAAAACTATACCGGACTGTATCTCATCAATGCCCGGGTCATCTTAACCGCTCTTTTATTTTTCTCTACATCGTGTACCCGCACAAAGGCGCATCCTTTCAGTACCCCGTAGACCGTAGTTGCCAGAGTCCCCTCCTCCCGTTCTTCCGCCGGCAGGCCGAGCGTCAGCCCGATCACGGATTTTCTCGAAGTGCCGAGCAGGACCGGCAGTCCCAGCTCCCGCATCACGTCCAGACGGCTGATGATCTCCAGATTCATCTCATATGTTTTTCCGAATCCGACTCCGGGATCAAGAATGATCTTGTCCCGCGCAATACCCGCCGCATCCGCCAGTCTGACGCACTCTCTCATATCGTCCAGAAATTCCGTGATAAACTGTCCGTAATCCGTATTATCCCTGTTATGCATCAGACAGCACGCCGCGCCGCTCTCTGCAATGAGCCCCGCCATCCCCGGATCATATTTCAGCCCCCAGATATCATTGACCATATCCGCTCCCGCTTCCAGCGCTGCACCCGCAACCGCACTCTTATAAGTGTCAACAGAGAGCGGTATGTCAAAACGTGACTTCATAGCTTCTATAATGGGCGCCACTCTGGAAATCTCTTCTTCGTCCGTGATCTGCCGATAGCCCGGACGAGTGGACTCGCCGCCCACGTCAATAATATCCGCACCGCTGAGGATCATCTCCTCCGCACGGGCAAGCGCCGCGTCGGTCCGGCTGTACTTTCCTCCGTCTGAAAAAGAATCCGGCGTCACATTCAGGATTCCCATAATGTATGTCTGATGTTCCGTATCAAATTCCCTGCCGCCTATTCTCATGATCGGTCTCCTGTTTCATTTTCTCCCGTATATCCGGCTATATTTTAATCTCTGTATTCTTCTTTTCCGCGCTCCAGTCACATTCATTTTCTGCCGGGCAGATAAAACACATGCGCGACGCCTTGTCGCTTGTATAGAGCAGCCATTCCAGCGGCTCCGCATCCTCTCTCAGCTTCCGGTGCCCGCGGATGGCCGTCAGGATCGTGCGTTTCTCCTCCCCGGAAAATGCCGCGGCATCGGGGAGCGAATCCAATATCTCCGTGGCGATCTTTTCTCCCGACTGTTCATGGGGCGTCCCGTCCTCATACTGAACATATTTCCCGATATCGTGAAGGACGGCGGCCGCATAGATTATTTCTTTCTCAATTCCCAGATCCTGTTCCATATTTAAAATATACGCGATCCTTGCCACATCCAGCAGATGTGGCATCTGATGACAGCAGAAGATCCTGTCTCTCTCCAGTTCTTCCAGACGCGCATAGCATCTGCGGTACAGCGGCGCATTAAGGATTGTGTTCACACGTTTCATGTTCTCCATACTCTGTTCTCCTGTGTACAGTGTATCTTTCTGCTTTCCGACTTTATCAGTCCGAAAGTCATTCGCCGCCTCCTGCATTCAGCAGGCGGAAAAAACGCTCTTCCAGAGCCGGATCACTCTCGAACACGCCACGTTTCGCCATCGTCACCGTCCTGCTGCCCGGTTTTTTTATCCCGCGCATGGCCATGCACATATGCTCCGCCTCGATCATCACGAGCGCTCCCTTGGGCTGCATATATTCCATCAGGGCGTCCGCGATCTGTCCGGTAAGCTGTTCCTGGATCTGCAGCCTTCTGGCGAATACTTCCACAGTCCTTGCGAGCTTGCTCAGTCCCACAACTTTCCCGTCCGGTATATAGGCGATATGCGCTTTCCCGTAAAACGGCAGGATATGATGCTCGCATGCAGAATAAAATGTAATGTCTTTTTCTATTACCATTTCACTGCTGTCAACGGAAAATGTCTTTGACAGATGTATCCCGGCGTCCTCTTCCATGCCGCCGTACAGCTCCCCGCACATCCGCGCGATGCGGCCCGGGGTATCTTTTAAGCCCTCCCGTGAAATATCCTCCCCGATTCCCTCAAGGAAAAGTCTCACTGCCTGTTCTATCTTTCCATGGTCGATCATCTCGTACTCCCCTTTTCTCTGCCGGCTTTATATGCCGGTTTTCTGACCTGTATTTCCGTTTCTCCGCGGTATATGCCCGGTAATGTATTATGTAGTGTTTACCAGACAGTTTTGTCATACGCTTCTTTTACCCGGTGAAGATAGGACAGGGAGCCGAACGCAAGGATCACGTCCTCCTTCCCCGCCTCTAAAAGCGCCGCCCGGACCGCACAATCCACCGTCTCCCGACGCCCGGACACGTCAGGAAGTTTCACACACGGACAGTATTTTCCCAGTACCTCCGCAAGCTTTTCTGCCGGAAGCCCCCTTTTTTCATCAGGGAGATCCACCGCGTAAATCACAGACATGAGCGGTCCCATCGTCTGCGCTATCTTTTCATACTCTTTATCCTTAAATACACCCATAATGCCGATCCGTCTGCGGCCGGGGAAATACGCTTCCACGGACTCCTTAAGTTTCTGCGCCGCATCTTCGTTATGAGCTCCGTCCAGGATAAACACGGGAGATTCTCCGATACAACTGAATCTTCCCGGCCACTGTGTCCGCTCCATCCCCCGTTTTACGGAATCATCCGGGATCTTATATCCGAGTTTCCGGAGCATCCGGATCACTTCCAGCGCAGCCGCGGCATTTCCGGTCTGATTCCTGCCCGCCATGATCGTATGCAGTGAACGGAATTCTTTATAGGAAAAATAAATGCCGTGATAATCTTCCTTTTCGATTTCCGCCTGCTCCGGTTCCGCCTGCACATAACTGCATCCGTATTTCTCCGCCCTGCTTCTTAAAATGCGGGACACATTATCTTTCTGCCATGCAGAGATCACCGCGCAGCCGGGCTTTATGATGCCGGCCTTGTTCTCTGCGATCTCTGTAAGAGTGTTTCCGAGGATCCCCATATGATCCCGGCTGATGCTGGCAAAAACTGCGCAGACCGTATTCCGGATGATATTCGTCGCGTCCGGTTCGCCGCCAAGTCCCGCTTCCAGTACCACCAGATCGCATTTCATCTCCTTGAAATATAAAAAAGCTATTGCCGTCTCTATCTCAAACACCGTGGGGAGATCCTCTCCCGCGGCTTCAAGCCGGGCAATAGCGTTTCTCACACTCTCTGTCAGTTCAGCGAATTTCTCTTCTGCTATCCATCTCGCGTCAACCTGTATGCGCTCCAGATAGGAAACCACTGTCGGTGAAACATACCGCCCGATCCTGTATCCTGCCTCACTCAATATCATCGAAGTGTATGCAAGCACAGATCCCTTGCCGTTCGTTCCTGCAATATGTATGAACTTCAAGTCATCCTGGGGATCCCCAAGTTCACGCAACAGACCTCGAATCGTCTCCAAGCCAAGTACACTTCCGTATTTCGACATTTCGTCCAAATATACCCTTGCTTCTCTATAGGTCACGTTCTTTCGTTTCCTTTCCGTATTTAATTCTCATCACATATTCTGTTTTTTCTGTGTATTCTGCTCCTTTTCGCTTCCCCAAAACAGAACACGGTTATAATAGCACTAATTTTCCGGATGTACAAGTATTTCTGTCTCTTCGTTCGCTGTAAAATGCGGTAATAGATCAAGCGGCAGGATTTCTCCCGCCGCTTTGACTTCAGAATACTTTTATTTAATTTGTACTCATTCTCTTTTTCTTTACTGGTTCTGCGCTTCTACTGCGGATCCGAGTGTAATGCTCAGGGTCTGGGCCTCATATCCTCCGTTGCCGGAGCGCTGTACCACAATATCCACCGTCTCTCCGGCCGCATAATACTCAAGAACCTCCTGTAACTGTGACATACTGGTGATGGTCCGTCCATCCAGCTCTGTGATGATATCGCCCTGCTGGATACCCGCTTCTTCGGCGGGACTGCCTTCTACTACCTGAGCCACAACGACGCCTGTTGGTATATTATACAGTTCAGATGCCTCTGTTGAAACGTCGGAACCTTGGATTCCGATGTAGGAAGCTTCGCTTTCATCTACCTTTTCCCTCGTCTCCATGTTCATCATCTCCTGGAGACTGTCCGAAGCCTTATTGATCGGGATGGCAAATCCGATATTATCTACAGAAGCCCCGCTTGACGAAGAAGAGCTCTTCGCCTCATTGATACCGATCAGCTCACCGTTCATATTCAGAAGAGCGCCGCCGCTGTTGCCGGAATTAATCGCAGCATCTGTCTGGATCAGACCTGTCGACTCTATCGTTGTGCCGTCATCATATGTCAGTGTCAGATCACGGTCAAGCGCGCTGACATAGCCGCTTGTCACGGACTGCCCGTAGCCAAGGGCATTTCCGATGGCAACGACCTGATCGCCAAGCTGCAGGTCATCCGAATCGCCGATCGTAGCGATCTTTATCTCATTCATCGTATCGTCCGGAATATCTGATAACTGTACTGCCACAACGGCAAGATCATTGTCTACATCCGTTCCTTTTATCTCTGCTTCCACGCTCTCTTCATCGATAAAGCCGACGGACAGGCTGGTTGCCCCTTCCACCACGTGATAATTTGTAGCGATCAGAAGTTCTGTGTCATTCTCTCCGACTATTACGCCTGTTCCTGCTCCCTCCACTTCATACTGCTGTGTTCCTCCGAAGAAACTCTGCATCTCTTCTACCGACATTGTTGAAATCGTCACAAGCGACGGCATCGCGTTCGCAGCGACCTCGGCCACTGTGCCTGTCTCCGTGTCAGACGAAGAACTTGTACCGGAACTGCTGGTAGTCTGCGTCTGGGATAACTGCGTGTAACTATTGTTGTTTCCGGTGAGCATATTGCCTACTGTATTGACTCCGAACATAGTGCCGCCGGCGATCAGCCCGAACACCAGAGCCATTGACACGACCATCGCCCATTTCTTTCCCGTCGTCATCGGTTTCTTGGCTTTTGGTTTTCTGGCATGTCCCTTTGCTCCGGCATGCGGCATTCCGTTATGCGGCGCTCCGTTATGCGGTATTCCGTTGTCCGAAGCCCCATATGGCATTCCATTCTGAGGAGCCATATTCATGTTTGGAGATGTGCCGCTCTGCGAACCGGCAGTCTGCGCTGTTCCGCTCTGCATGTCTTCATTATTCTGTGCTGTCCCGCTCTGCATGTCTTCATTATTCTGCACTGTTTCGCTCTGTGAAGCAGCGCTTTGCGCTGGCGTTTCCTGCGCGTCGCCGTTAAATGAATTTTCGCTTTCTGTCCGATTTTCTGTCTGATCGTTCAGCTGTTCTCCGGTGAAATGATATTCGCCGTTTTTATTCTCATCATTATTCTCATAAAATTGTTCATTCATTATCTTCTGCCTCTTTCCCTTTCCCGGATCCGTTCGGACCCTTTTCTTTTTACATCCATTAAGATAATCCATATTTGTGACAGATTTATGAAGAAAGTTGTTAAAAAATGTGATTTCTCTTACCTGTCTGCTACTCTATGAACAGAAGATACTCCGATCCGTTGTCTTTGATATTGTATTCTTTGTTTTCATCCGGCGGAAGAAAACGGATGCGCATCTCGGGTTCTTTCCTTCCGATATCATTTCTGTGCAGATAAACAGTAATATACAGACTGGAAGGCCACCCCATCACATCAGTTGATAATCTTATTGTCTGAAATGAGTTCTCTCTGCACATGCCGAATACCTCAGACGCAAACGCTTCTCTGTCCTCGATACGGGATGCGTTTGCAGACACAGTCAGCCGGCACTCTCTGCCAAAATATGAGCTGCTTACGGCATCGGGAACTCCGGAATAATTTCTCTCATAATATTGTTTTGATATTACAGTCACTGCCAGAACCGCAAGACATATCAGAAAAGACGTGATGAGCAGAGTACCCCTCTTCATTTTGTCGCATTTTGTCATTTTTGCTCCTTTTTGTCTCACTTTTACAACCGATTATACCGTCAGATTTATATAAAATCAATAAAAACAGTGCAGAAAATGAGACAAGTCTTCAAGAGAAAGGGGCAAGATCATGCCTAAGCCTAGAAAAAGTACAGGAGAGAAGAATCTGATCAGCGCAAACCTGATAGAGTATCGAAAAAGACGGAGCTATTCCCAGAGAATGCTCGCATACAAACTTCAACTGAACGGTTACGACATAGATAAGAATGTCATCACAAGGATTGAGACAAACAAAAGATATGTTACCGATATCGAGTTAAAAGCTCTCTGTGAAGTTCTGGATGTATCCTATGACGAACTGATCGACAGTAATAACAAATAGGGAGGTCCGGACAGGGGGTACATCCGGCAGTTCCCCGCACATGTCAGCGAATATGGATATTTTCTATCGTCCGGCGCAGCTCTTTCGTAACCGACGGATCGGTTCCTCCGGAATTAATTCCGATCACTGCTTCATCCGTCATCACCACAGACGGAAAATAAAAATCACAGAGTCTTTTATCATCCGCCACATTTACGGGAATACCGGCGGCCCGGCACTCCTCCCATATCCGGCGGTTTACCGCATGGTCGTCCGTAGCCGTCAGGACGATCTGCGCTCCGCCAATGTCCCCGGCCCGGTATTCTCTGCGCTCTGCCGTGATCTTCCCCTCTTCTTTCATCTGCGCCAGCTCTTCACAGAGTCCCGGCGCGATCACATGGATGTCCGCGCCAAACTTGAGCAGAGTCCTGACACGGCGCAGGGCAACGGCCCCTCCGCCCGCCACCAGTATCTTTTTATCCGTAAGGTCTATAAACATCGGGAAATACGGTCTTTCCATCTTTAATCCCCCTGTAGAATCAGAACATGTACAGCAGCGAATTACAGATACACGCCGCGATATTGCTTCCGCCTTTTCTTCCTCTCGCCACAATATACGGAATATCTTTCAGCGTCAGGATCAGTTCTTTCGACTGTACTACATTGACGAACCCCACCGGCGCCGCAATGATCAGTTCGGGCTTCAGTTTTCCCTCGCTGACCAGTTCATAGAGACGCGCGAGCGCGGTAGGCGCGTTTCCGATGGCGAAGATCAGCCCTCCGTCCGGGCTTCTGTCCTGACACAGGGCCGCCGCCTTGTCCATACATGCCGCTGCCCGGGTCGTCCCGTTCTTCTCCGCTTCCCGGGCCACATCCCCGTCTGACATAAAACAGTAGACCTTCCCGCCGTACTGCGCCAGGCGCTTCTTGTTGATACCGGCTTTCGCCATCTGGGTATCTGTCACAATGGACGCGCCGTTTCGGATCGCGCTGAGCGCCCGCTCTACAACATTATCGGAAAATACAAGATTATCCGCATAGTCGAAATCAGCGCTCGTATGGATGCAGCGCTTTACGACGGGCTCGGTTCCCGGGATCAGCTTCTTATCCTCCAGTTCTTCCGTAATGATCTCAAAACTTCTCTTTTCGATATCTCCGGGCAGCACCTGCTCCAGTTCGTTCAGCATATCCTGACTCCTTTCTTTTTCCGTACTATCTGATCCTGACGCCGATGCCGCAGGTCACACGGTACACTTCATCCGCATATCTTACAAGTTCTGTGCAGATACGCCCCACAGCCTCCCGGTATTCTCTCTCAAATGCGTCTGTCGGCACAAGCCCGCAACCGGTCTCATCACACACAATGACAAGATTTCTGTTTTTCTCAAGAATCGCTCCGGCCAGCTCCCGCGGTGACTTCCCCTCCCGGATCCATCTTCTCACAAAGAGATGGAAGTGATCCACGGCCCCACAGGACAGGAGTTCCTGAAGAGAGCATACGGCTCCGTCAGCCCATTCCGCGCCCGGGTACAGTTTCTTCGCGTATTCCAGTTTTCCCTGGAACGCGCCGCCTGTCACAAATTTCATCCCGTACCCTCCTTTCCTTTCCGGCAGATCCTCCCGTATGTTTTTCTCCGGGTCCGGCTTTACGCGGACCGGCACCCCGAACACTACTTCTGTCATCCGGTCCGCCATCTCGGCCAGAGCACGGTTGATCGTTCCGAGGTTGGCCTTGTATGCCTTCATCTCTTCCGTATCCGGTACGGATTCCCTGAACACATCGTTTGTCACCACGACAAGATGCGCGCATCGCTCTTTTAACATCCGCACGCCCTCTATGACACGCTCTGCCGTATCCCCTCCCGTATTCTCCGCGCCGTCCGGTTCATACATCTCGTTAGCCGTAAGATTAGAGACGCATTCCAGAAGAACACAGGCGCCTTCCAGAGCCGGCGAATCCGGCTCCGACATCTTTCCCGGCAGATCCACATACCACTCAAGCGTCGTAAAACCTTTGCCTGCGCGCATTTTCCGGTGGATTTCTATCTTCTGCTCTGTCTCCTGCCCGTAAGGGACCATATCTGCTATATAGTAGAGACGGTCATTTTTACATAACAGACTGTATTCTCCGCAGATCACCGTCTCCGCGTAGGCGGATTTCCCGCTGCCGCTGCCTCCTGTGACCAGTTCCATCATCTTCTCACCTGTGCTTTCTCCTGTTATGTTCTCTGCGCGTACCGGTATTCCAGCGCCCCGCTTGCCGGGATCTGCCGGATGCCGGTGATATCCGGGTTTACGAGATTTACACTCTTCATGGCAAACAGCGGGATGATGTAGAACTGCTCCCCCACCGCAAGCTGCTCTGCCTGATGGAGCAGTTCCGATCGCTTTTCCGGGTCTGACTCGGAATCTGACTCTTCTATAATGGAATCGTATTCCGCGTCATTGATGCCGCTGCAGTTATACGTGCTGTCAGACAGCAGCATAGACAGAAATGTATACGGATCTGAAAAGTCCGCCGTCCAGTTCATCCGGCAAAGGTCGAAATCTCCGGCGTATCTTGTGGAATAGTTGGCCTGGAGCTCCTGCGCCTCAAGATTGATCGTAATATTCAGGTTTTCTTTCAACTGTTCCCGGATCACCTGAGCGGTATCGGAATCCATCTCCAGCGTCGGATAACTGTAAGTAAGTTCCGGGAAGTTTTCTCCGTCCGGATATCCCGCCTCCGCCAGAAGCTCCCGCGCTTTTTCCACATTTTCCTCAAAAGGCTGCTCAGCCCCGTCCACAAAATATTCTCCCGTATTTTTATCTTTCATATATTTCGCCACCAGATTATACGTGGGCTCTGTGTCGCTTCCCACGATCCGGCAGAGTTCTTCTCTGTTAATGGCCAGATTGATCGCCTCTCTGACCCGGACGTCATTCAAAGGTTCCACATCCAGATTCATGTAAATGTACCTTGTCGCGATCCGGTCGGTCACAAGCAGATCGTCCGTCCCTTCATACGCTTCCATCACGGTGGAGGAAAGAGAGGTCGCCACATCCACCTCTCCCGCCTCATATGCGGTCGCCATAGACTGGGTATCGTCAAAAAAACGGTAAGTGATCGTATCCAGACTGATCGCGTCCGCATTCCAGTAGTATTCGTTCTTTTCAAGGACAAAATACTGATCCGGCACATATTCTGCCAGACGGAAAGGACCGTTGGACAGGCTCGTTTCCGGATCTCTGTCCCATCCGCTGTCCACGGAATCCGCGTATTCCGAACAGGACGGCGTATAGACGGGCAGACGCAGCAGGTCAAGGAAATAAACACATGGTTCTTCCAGATAGAATACCAGCGTATAGTCGTCCGGCGTCTCCACGCCCAATGTGTCCATATCCGCCTCGCCATTGTAGATCGCCTCGGCATTTTCTATCGGGAAAAGATAATTCGCATATCCGCTCCCGGAAGCAGGATCAAGCGCGCGGGTAATGGTATTCACAAAATCGGCAGATGTTACGGGAGAACCGTCCGACCACAGGGCATCCTCTCTGAGATGAAACGTCCAGACCGTGGAATCGTCGTTCACCTCGTAACTCTCTGCTGCCCGGTACTCGATCTCCCCGTTTTCGTCGTAGGTGAGAAGCTCGTCCAGGGCGCTTACCGAATAAGCCAGATAAGTCAGGGCGATGGAACCTGCCGGATCCATTGTCCCTGTATCGCTGCTGATGGCGACGGTAATTCCATTCTCCCCCTCTCCGGCCGAAGGATCCGCCGTGACACAGCCGCTCAGTATGACCGCACAGAGCAGGGTGATCATAAGTAATGCCGCTGTCAGTTTGTTCTTCATGTCATTTCTCCTCGTTCCCATTTATGTTATAACAGTACGCAGCGCCGTCCGATGGCCGGGCCTCTTCAGATCTGCGAGGTCATCCTGTAACTGCCGCTCCTCCTGCCGCTGTGTCTGTCCGAATACAGGAAGCACGCTACTTCCCGTCCTTCAAATGCATACATTTCCGGGGTTTCTTTCCTGCAGCACTCCATCGCGTAGCCGCATCCGCAGACGAACGGGCAGCCGGACTGATCCTGCCTGCCGACCGTCCTCTCATTTGACGGAACGGTCCTGATCTTCGACGCCCTGAGCGGATCAGGCTCCGGCACGGCCTCAATGAGCTGCTTTGTGTAGGGATGCCACGGATCCGGACAGATCTTCTCCGCCTCCCCCGTCTCCACGATGCGCCCGCCGTACATGACGCCGATCCGGTCGCTGATCCTGCGTACCACATGCATATCATGTGAAATAAACAGACAGGCAAATCCGATCTTTCTCCGGATCCGGAAGATCAGTTCCAGTATCTGCTCCCGGGTAGTCACGTCCAGCGATGAGAGCGCCTCGTCGCATACCAGAATTTCCGGCTCCGCGATCAGGGCACGGGCAATCCCGACGCGCTGCCGCTGACCGCCGGAGAAATCCCGCGGATAACGGTCCGCGTCTTCCGGTGCAAGTCCGGTCAGCAGAAGCATACTGTCGATCTTCTCTGTCATCAGCTCTTTCACCGTTCTTCGGGCTGTCTTGTTATCTCTGAATATTCCGGAGGCCCTCAGCGCCTCCTCCAATGTCTCGCGCACAGTAAGGCAGGGATTGAGCGACGCGTAAGGATCCTGAAAGACCATCTGGACCCTGCCGGCAAACGCGTCCATACGTTTTTTCCGGCTCAGCGCATTTCCCCGATAGTACAATGTCCCCATGTCTTCCCGCAGTATTCCCGTCAATATCCTTGCCACAGTCGTCTTGCCGCTTCCGCTCTCACCCGCAAGAGCAAAAATCTCACCCTTTCGTATCTCCAGTGAAAGATCAAGAATCCCTTCACTTTCACCAAACATTTTTGTTACATGCTCCATTCTGAGAACAGTATCCGAACCGTTTGTGTCTGCGGCACTGCCGGTATTTTCTGTATTTTTCCTCCCCGCTGCGGACAGTCTGCCGCCCCGGGCGTCATTTAAGAGCTGTTTCGTATACTCATTCACGGGAGAATAAAAAATATCTTCAGATGTGCCATGCTCCACGATCCTTCCCCGGTGCATGACATATATTCTGCCGCACATGGCCGCGGTCACCCCCATATCGTGGCTGACAAGCAGCATGGAAGTCCCCGTTTCGCGGACGATCCTCTTCAAAAGCTGCAGAATCCGCGCCTGTACAAGAGAATCGAGAGCCGTGGTCGGCTCATCCGCAATGATAAGTTCCGGTTCACATGCCATGGCTATGGCAAGCACCACTCTCTGGCGCATCCCGCCGGAGAGTTCAAAGGGATACTGTCCCATCCTGAGTAACGGATCGCGGATACCGACCATATCCAGCAGTTCTTCCGCGCGCGATGACGCCTCTTTTCCGCTGCATTTCCGCCGCATCCGCACAGTTTCCCTGATCTGCCGGCCGATCTTGACAGACGGGTTCAGGCAGCTTAAAGAGTCCTGAAAGATCATCGCCACGTTTTTCCCCGGCACGGGGGGTTTTCCGCAGACAGTGATCTGAGCAGAGCGGATCTCCGCACGGCCCCCCAGAAGCCCCATCACCGCCAGCATGGCCGTGCTTTTCCCGGAACCGGACTCTCCCACAAGCCCCGCGATCTCACCTTTTTCCACTTTGAAACTGATGTTTTTTACAATATCTGAAGCGCCGTTTTCCGTCCGATACTGTACGCTCAGATTTCTTACGTCCAGTACGCTCATCTGTGATCTGTTCCTTTTCCCGAATGAATGGCCAGTCTTTGTTCTGCCGCGGTACCTGCCATATTAAGGGCAAGAAGCATGACGCAGAGCACAATGAGCGGATATATCATCTGATACGGATAGAGTATCATCTGGCTTCTTGCCTCCTGAATGATCGTTCCGAGACTGGCTGCCGGAGCGGCAATCCCAACTCCGAGAAAGCTTAAAAACGCCTCGGTAAAGATTGCCTGCGGCACAAGAAAGATCAGATTGACCACAATGGGCCCCGACGCGTTCGGCAGGAGATGGCGGAACAGGAGCCGCGGAGGACTGACTCCCTCCATCCGCGCGGCATAGGCATATTCTGTCTCTTTGAGTTTGATGATCTCCCCTCTGACGATCCGCGCCATGCCGATCCATCCCGCAATGCACAGTCCCATGATCATGCTGCCGATTCCCGCCCCCAGAACCAGCGTGATCAGGATCACATACAGCATGGACGGGACCGCGGAAATGATATCGGCGATCCGCATAAGCACCATGTCCGCGAGTTTTCCCGCATAACCGGATACCGCTCCGTAGAGTACGCCGATGATACCGTTTATAACCGTGCTGACAATGCCGACAGTCAGACTGATCCCCGCTCCGTACCACACACGGGTAAAGAGATCGCGCCCGAAGCGGTCGGTTCCGAACCAGTGCGTCAGAGAACTCCCCTGATTCCGTATTCCGGCATTCTGCTCAGAAAAGGACCATGGGCTGAACAGCGGCACCGCGATCGCCATCACGATCCATATCCCGAGTATAATACATCCGATAAGCGCCATGCGGCTCGTGCCTATGTAGTTTTTCCAATACTGCCGTATCCGTCTCAGCATGACGTCTCCTCCTGTTTCGTACGCGATCCCGAACCGCCTGCTTTTACTGTTCATCCTTCACGATATGCCCTGCGGATCTGCGGATCCAGCCACGCGCACAGCAGATCGGTAAACAGATTGACTATGATCACCACAGCGCCCATGAATATCGTCAGACCCAGGATCAGCGTATAGTCCCGGTTCGTGATAGAACTTACAAATTCCCGTCCCAGTCCCGGGATCGTAAAAATACTTTCTATGACAAAACTTCCGGTGAGCAGAAAAGCCGACGCGGGTCCGATGTAATTAAGAACCGGGAGACAGGCGTTCTTGAGAACATGAGTAAAAATGACCTGTCTTTTTCCCATCCCCTTTGACCGCGCATACAATACATACTCTTTCTGAAGTTCCCCGCTCAGTGCGTTTCCGGTCAGCCTTGTGATCATCGCGGTCGGATACATCGCCAGGGCCGTCACCGGAAGTACATAGTGGGCAGGGCTTAAAAGCCCTGACGACGGCAGCCACTTCAGCTTCACGCTGAATACGAAAAGCAGGAGGATTGCCGCCGCAAAACCCGGAATTCCCGCTGCCAGCATCCCCCCTGCCGAAATAAGTTCTCTGATCCACCGCCGTTTTGACACGGCTCTCCATATGCCCAGCCCGGTTCCAATGACCACTGATACCGCCAGCGCCGTGATCCCGACAGATGCCGTGACCGGCCATGCCCGCGCTATGATATCCGATACCCGTGTGGCAGGATCCTGATATGAGACGCCCAGATTGCCCCGCACGACATTTCCCAGATAAGAGAGATATTGCGTCATGACAGGCTCGTTCAGCCCGTACTCCTGTTCGATCGTCTCAACTACCTGTTCGGACACTCCTCCGCGTTGAAACGGACTTCCGGGAATAATGCGGACGAGAAAAAACGTTACGGTCACAAGTACAAAAAGAGAGAGGATGCCCGTCAGTATCCGTTTTCCAGTATAGCGCAGCATCTTCTTACTCTCCTTTCCGGTATCCCGATGTATCTTATATATCCCACATTTACTGGATCTATTGAAACACTCACCGATAAATATACCATATCGGCGGACTCATGTCATCACAAAAAAGATACCGGTAAACCTTCTTTTATTCCGCCACTTCCGCTGTCTGAAACCTTACAACTTTCGCCAGATCCCGAAGCGCCACCTCAACCTGATATCCGATCTTTCCCGCGCTGAAGATGATCTTCTCATGATTCTCCGCGCTCTTGTCTATCGTTGTGGTGAACTGTTTCTTCATACCGATCGGCGAACATCCTCCGTGGACATATCCGGTCAAGGGCAGGAGTTCCTTCTGTTTGATCATCTCGATGCTTTTCTCTCCCACGCTCTTTGCCGCTTTCTTCAGGTTCAGTTCCTTTTCCACCGGAATGACAAACACATAGTGTTCCTTTGACTTGCCCGCCGTGACCAGTGTCTTGAACACGATCTCCGGATCCTCGCCCAGCGCTTTCGCCACCTCCACGCCGCTTACGGCGCCGGTACTCAGATAATTGTAACTCTGATAACCGATCTTCTTCTGCTCTAATATACGCATGACATTTGTCTTTTCGTCTTTTTTGCCCATGTCTGTCATCCTCCCCGGATATTGTAGCACCGATGTCCGAGTAATGTCTATATATTATTCCCTCATCCGTTCATTCGCATCGGTCATTGACCGCAGGAAGATTTGACAAAAACGTCCTGCGTCCCTAAAATAGAAACGTACGATCTTTACAAGAAAGGAAGGAAAAATATATGAAGAAACCCGTTTTCTTCCGGGTTCTGTTCTATGCGCTCGGGCTGCTTGTCCTCGCGCTCGGTCTCACCCTGAACACAAAGACAGGACTCGGCGTCTCACCGATCATTTCGGTGGCATACAGTATTTCAGAAATTTTCGACTATAACTTCGGCAACATGACTCTGGCGCTGTACACTTTATTTGTCGTGATCGAGATGGCACTTCATCTGATCCGCAACAGGAAATATACAAAAGAATCCGGCGGAGCGCTGTCGCATGCCGGAAGGAGCGATGTGAGACTGATCCTGATGACGGATTTTCTGCAGATTCCTTTAAGTCTTGTCTTCACCCGGTTCCTGAACGTGTTCTCCGCGATCATACCGGATCTGTATTCAGGCGGGCAGAACAGTGCAGGTGAAATCACCATCCGTCTGTTTGTTCTTGTCATCGCCATTATCCTGACCGGTATCGGAGCCGCTATGTCGCTCAATATGCGCATCGTTCCGAATCCGGGCGACGGCATCGTACAGGCCATCGCCGATACGATCCACAGGAACGTAGGTTTTACGAAGAACTGCTTTGATCTTGTCAATATTGCCATCACTGTGGTTTTAAGCTTTGTATTTGCCGGACAGCTTGTGGGCGCCGGGATCGGGACTGTTCTGGCTATGATCGGAGTGGGGCGTACCATAGCAGTGTTTAATCACTTTACATACGCGAAAATGAAAGAACTGGCAGCGGTCGATGACTGATCGGCTGCTGCCAGTTCTTATTTAGATGTCTGATAAATCATATTTTACGATATCCATTGACACCGATCCGTCCGCGAAGAAAGATATCTCTTCAGCCGAAAGATCCGTATACATTGTTGCGGACAATACGTGTTCTCCGTCATTTACAAATACTTCCGCGCTGAAATTGTCTAAAATGATCCTCAGCTTAAGACATCCGCCCTCACTTCGCACAAGACTTCTGCGCTGATGTATGATCGCTCTTCTGGATCCGGAAAACTTCCGGTCAACTTTCAGAAGCGATTCATGCGGCCGGAAACTCACCGCTGTATGGCAGGTATCATTCTGTGCGAATCTTATCGCGAACTTCTGATACAGATCACCGGCGTCGCCCGGCCGGAGCGTCAGCTCCATATCAACACGGCGTCCTTTTATCCCTTCAAGCCGGAGCGTATCGGTAAAAGCGACATTTTCACAGCAAACCTTACCGCTCCGCAGCTTTTCCAGCTCGCGCACCGGCTTCTGGATCAGCCGTCCGTTTTTTACGGAAAGTTCTCTTGGCAGGCTCATCTGTCCGAACCACGGCTGATCCGGGGAGTGCAGATTGCATGTATCCCAGTTCTGCATCCATCCGATCATGATCCGGCGTCCGTCCGGGGCCAGTACTGTCTGGGGCGCATAGAAATCGATGCCATAATCAACGGCCTGATTTTTTTCCTCACGGAAAGTATCTGTCTCATGGTCATAGCTTCCAATAAAGCATACGGTTCCGTTTCCGTTGTGATACTCAAATCCCTGAGGCAGCATATCCTGCGGACTTACCAGAAGCACCTGTTTCCCGTCCAGTTCGAAGAAATCCGGACACTCCCACATCCTGCCGAACCGTCCGCCGTTCCGGATAAGGACCTTTTCAAATTTCCAGTGAAGCGCGTCCCCGCTGCTGTACAAAAGGATCATGCCGTCTTTCTCCGCGGTGCAGTTTCCGACTACACAGCGGAAAGTGCCGTCCGCCGTTCTCCAGATCCGGGGATCGCGAAAATCAAAACGGCTTGCGTTTTCCGGAAGATCGTTCCGGCAAAGCACCGGATTTCCCGTATATTTCTCATAATCGGTTCCGTCGCCCACCGCGACGCACTGCTTCTGGACCTCTCTGCTGCTGCCGTCCGGCTGCGTTTCTTTGATAACTCCCGTATACATCAGCAGATGCCGCCCGTCATCCAGAGTAACGGCGCTTCCCGAGAAGCAGCCGTCCCTGTCATAGTCTGTATCCGGCGCAAGCGCCGCCGGCAGATACCGCCAATGCAGGAGATCTGTGCTGACCGCATGCCCCCAGTGCATGGGCCCCCAGTGTGAGTTATACGGATGGTACTGATAAAACAGATGGTATTCCCCGTTGTAGTAAGAAAAGCCGTTGGGATCGTTCATCCATCCCACCCGTGCGGAGAGATGAAATTCCGGCCGCGGTTCATTTGATATCTGTCTTTCTTTCGTCTCTTCATATTTTCTTGCGTCACGCAAAATCTGACTCATACCGGCAAATCTCCTTTTTCGCTATTCTGCCTCTGTCATTTCATCCACATAACGGTCATATGCGTCCTGATATACCTGAAGAAGTTCTTCCATCCCGCAGCTGTTTGTCAGCGTATCGATATAGCTTTCCCATTCTTCATCAGTCGGTCCGCCGTCCTTCAGCCACAGGCCTTCATACTCTGATACGGTGTTTTCAAAGTCTGTCTGATACATATCGATCGTGTCGAGTTCTTCTTCTGTAAATACACAGTCAATCGGATAGCAGACTGTACTGTCCACATACTCCATCCAGTAGTCATACAGATCCGTCAGCCTCTCCTCCGCGCGGTCCTCCAGTTCAAATACTGTATTGTAATACTCGCTCAGGATCAGTTTCGGTCCGTATACTTCATACTCGCCTTTTAATTCTCCCGCGCTCTTGCCATACTCTTCCTGACTTTCTTCATCTGTGATCGACTGCCATACGCCGTCCTCGTCCTGCTCTGTAAAGTAAGTTCCGATCGGTCCGTACTGGAGCTGCATCACAGTTTCCGGATCATACCACTGATCAAAGAATTTCAGCAGATTGATCGGGCTTTCACACGCGCTTGTAATACTCAGGTTTCCGCTGTTGGTCCCGCCGCCTGAACGCAGCGTCACATTATGTGTTCCATCCGGACCGTCAAGGATCGGGAGAAATACATAATCATCGGCATAATCACCCATCAGCTCTTCAATATACCACCATGTAGAAACGCCGACATACCCCTGAGAGCATTTCGAGATCAGTTGTGTGTCATCCTGGCTGAACATTTCCGGATCCATCAGCCCCTCCTCATACCAGTCATGGAAATAGGTAAGAGCCTCACGATAATTTTCATCCGCGCATACAAATTCAACGGTCCCGTCATCGTTGAGAACAAGATCATTGATAACATCGTTCGGCCAGTTAGTAAATCCGAAGCCGGCATAGAATATGTTCTGTCCCCAGCACCACTCGTCAAATCCGGTACTCATCGGGATGGTTGTTCCCGCGTCGTTTCCATAATATGTCGCGCTCATGTCATTCTCCTGGAACGCCACCAGAACGTCATGCAGTTCATCCAGCGTAGTCGGCACATCGAGTCCAAGCTCATCCAGCCATGCCTTATTGATCATGCTGTACTGCGGGATCGAATAAATGTTGTAATCCTCGTCAGCGCCGATAGACGCGGTTCCCATTTTTTCTCCTGCCGGAAGTCCGTAGATGCATCCGTCGCTCATGGTGATAGCGGAAAGGATTTCCGGATTCTCCTCAAGGATCTTTGTCAGATTCGGCATATATTCCTCGGTGATGTATGGAGTCAGATCAATAAAAGTTCCGTCCTGTCCGTAGTTTGTAAGATCATAGTTACTGAATCCCACGCCCATGAACGCGTCCGGGAGATCACCTCCTGCAATGCGGACATTAACCTGCTCGGACAGGGAATCGCTCATGCAGTTCCATTCAATGCTGATCCCTGTATCTTCCTGAAGCTGATTCAGCACTTCATTGTCGTCATACCCCGAACTCAGGGCGCTGATCCCGCCCATGATAGAGAACTCTGTCTGAGAAGTATCTTCATTGACCGTCCCCTGCTCTACATTATTGCTTCCGCTGCCCGATCCGCATGCGGACAGAGATACCAGCATAACACCTGCGAGTACGCAGGAAATAACACTTTTCCATAATTTTTTATTCCTCATATCATTTTCCTTTCTTTTCTGTTAAATCATTAACCTTTTACAGCGCCCGCCATAAATCCTTTTTCAAAATACTTTTGTACGAAAGGATAGATGACCAGCATCGGGACTGCAGCAACGATCATAGATGAAAATTTGATCAGCTCTGTCAGTTTATTCAGTTCCGCGTAACCTCCTGAAATGGTACTTGCCTGACTCGCGCTCGCGGAACTCTTGATCAGAATGTTCCTCAGTACGAGCGGGAGCGGATATTTGTCGGGATCCGGCAGGTAGATCATGGCCGTAAACCAGTCGTTCCAGTACGCGACCATACTGAACACAACCATAACCGCCATGATCGAACGGCTCAGCGGCACGACGATTTTAATAAATGTCGTCCATTTTGAGGCTCCGTCAATTTCCGCGGCCTCGATCATTTCTTTCGGTATACTGTTCTCAAAGAAGTTCCTTACAATGATCATATTGCCCACGGCAACACCTCCGGGAAGGAAAAGCGCCCACATATTATTGATGAGTCCGGTGTCTTTAACGACCAGATATGTAGGGATCAGTCCCCCGCTGAAATACATAGTAATGATAAAAAATATACTGAAGAATTTTCTTCCCGGCAGTTCTTTATTACTCAGCGGATATGCCGTAAGGTAGATCAGGACGACAGAGAATATGGTTCCGATGATCGTATATTTGATCGTATTTATATAACCTGTAACAATGCTGTCATCCGCAAATACCGCCTTGTACCCGTCCAGCGTAAATCCGCTCGGAAGGAAGAATGTTTTCCCGGCGTATACGTCATATGGATTAGACACCGACGCGATCAGCACATAGTACAGCGGATACGCAATAATAAGGATGATCAGGATACAGATCACGACCAGGATAATATCGCTGGTACGGTCGGAAAGCCCGGTTGTTCCACGACCCGTTTTCTTCGATTTCGCGATTGCTTTCATGCTGCACCTCCTTATACAAAGCTGACGTCATCCGACAGCTTGCCGCAGATCTTATTAACTATGATCAGAAGTATGATGTTGACCACTGTGTTAAACAGGCCCACCGCGGTGGAATAACTGTACTTGGCGTTTTCGATACCCTGTTGATAAACATATACCGCGATGACGTCACTGGTCGCTTTGTTCAGATCTGTCTGCAGCAGCCATACTTTTTCAAATCCTACGTTCATAAGATTTCCGGCGCTCATGATCAGCATGAGAACGATCGTTGGAATCAATTCCGGTATGTCAATATATCGGATCCTCTGGAATACAGACGCACCGTCGATCTTCGCGGCCTCATAATGCGATGTATCGATGTTGGACAGCGTCGCCATGTAAACGATCATGCCCCATCCTGCATCCTGCCAGATTCCTGATGCGATGTATATGGTACGGAATGCAGAAGCCTCTGTCATAAAATCAACGCTTGTTCCCAGCAGCAGATTGATCAGTCCCCCTGACGGGCTCAGGAAAATGCGGATCATACCGCAGACAACCATGATAGATATAAAATGCGGCGCGTAGAGTATGGTCTGTACGGCGCGTTTAAATCTTTGGAACCTGAGCTGATTGATCATCAACGCAAGTATGATCGGTATCGGGAAACTCCACAGCAGGCTGTACAGGCTCAGCAATATCGTGTTTTTGATCATACGGATGCAGTTCGGAGAGCTGAAAAATCTCTCAAACCACTCGAGTCCCACCCACTCGCTTCCGAACATTCCCTGGCTGGCTTTGTAGTCCCTGAATGCGATCTGGATACCGTACATCGGAATGTACTTATAGATGATCGTGATGACAATAGGGATCAATAACATGGCATATAACTGCCAGTTTGCCAGGATACGCTTCTTCAGCGGTTTGCGTCCCATCGCGGCTGCCGGAACAGCGGCCGCCTGTTTCGCTTTACTCATATTCTCTCTCCTTTCTATTTTTGCAGAATCTCGGTTTCCCATGCGCATGTTATGTGAAACGTTATTTCTGTTCTGCCCTAAAAGTATCATTTCAAAATTCGAATGTCAATAACAAATATGAATTTTTTGTGTAAATCGCTTGATTTTATACCTTTTATACAATTTATAATGTGCTTTTTTGTGCATTGTAACAATTATGTAACGTTTCATGAACTTATTTATTTTTTTGCTTTACAAAGCAGACATATAACCTTATAATGACACTATAAGGAAAGAAACAACAGCCGCAGACGCAGGTGTATTTCCAAATTTTCCCATGGTTCGTGAAAGAAAAATCGAGTATTTCATGAAACAGAAAGAGGCATATATGAAGAAAAGAAATTCCAATCCGACAATGAAAGACGTGGCGCGCGAAGCCGGAGTTGCCCTCGGTACTGTATCAAAAGTAGTCAACGGGCTTCCTGTAGGAGAATCATACAGAATACGTGTAGAGGAAGCGATCAAGAAACTGAATTATCAGGTCAACAGCTACGCGCAGGGACTGAAAGCAAATAAAACTTATACGGTGGCGCTGCTGATCCCCAATACACGGGAGCCCTTTTTCGGACTGCTTGCCTATCATATCAATCTCGCCCTGCTGAAGAGAAAGTACCGGATGCTTCTTCTGTCCACAGATTCCGATTACGCTCAGGAACAGGAATATATTATGATGGCAAAGCAAAACAAAGTAGACGGCATCATCGGTCTGACCTATAATCCCGATCTGGTAATCGAGGAGGGTATCCCTTTCGTTTCTGTCGACCGTTCCATGGGACCTAAGATTCCATGCGTTGCCTGTGATAATTTTGCCGGGGGACAGATGGCGGCCGAGAAGCTGGCAGATCTCGGATGCAAAAATGTAGCGTTCATCCGCGCCGGCTCTATTCTGAACAACGAGCCCAATAAACGGAAAGCCGGATTCGAGAACGGATGTCTTTCCCGTTCCTTACATTATGAAATGAAGATCATCAACGACGGAGAATCTTATGACGAATTCGAATATTTCCTGAGAGAACACATGAATGCCGGCAAGCTGGAATTCGACGGTATATTCTGCGTGACGGACGGTCTGGCTTATTTCATACGGAAACTGCTCCGGCGTCTCGGTCTCCGGGTGCCGGAGGACGTACAGCTTATCGGGTTCGACGGGACAAGATATTTCGGCAATTCCGATTACATCTGCTCCACTATTGTCCAGCCGGTGCCCGAGATCGCGGAAATGTGCGTAGAGCTTCTCCTGCAGGAAAACATGACGACAAAACCCCCTCTTGTCTGCCTGCCTGTCTCATACGCTTACGGAGGGACAACTCTTGAATCAGCCGAAAATCGGGAAGGGCAGAATCTGTGAACGAACAGCAGTATGATACTCTGCGGGATCATCCCGCAGGCAGCCCGGAGTCCTGACATAAAGCAAGGAGGATCAGAATGAAATTAAAGCGGATTTTCTGTCTTGTTCTTATAATAATATGCCTGTCAGCCGGATGCGCGGAGCCGTCCATCGAGCCGGACACTGTTTCCGAAGACGAGTCCGGGAATCTGAATATAGGCACTGTTCTTACAGTCACAGGAACAGATGAACGGCTGAAACTTCTGGAAAACAAGACCGCTCTCGCAGCGGAAGGTCTTTATTACGCTACATGGGGGATCGGAGATTCCGAGCCTTATGAAAACAGCGACGGAGAGACCGTTGACTTGTATGAGGCACAGCTCTATCTTCTTCTTGAGGAATCAGAAGATCAAAATGACGCACAGGAAAATACGGATACATGGCTGAGCGCTGCCGGAACGAATTATGACGTTTCGTCAGAGGAGGAATTCTCAGCCAACGGTCAGAGTTACACGCTTCTCACATACACATGCAAAGGCTCTGACACGCCATATTCCAACGGCATCTCGGCATTCGCGGTTTCCGGGAGCAGCGCCGTATGCGTGGAGCTCACCTGCGTAGAAAGCTTTCAGGGGGATTTAAGCAGCATATTGACGAACTTTCTTAACTGCTGTTCTTACAGCAATGATAATTAGGAGGATTTAAAAATGGCACTGTTTTCAAAATTTCGCTTCAGCAACGGCAACGGGCAGCGGCTGACCGGAATGGCCAGATTTACCGAACTTCTTGACCGTGATTTCAAACGATTTTTTTCAGGAAACCTTCTGACCCTCGCCGGATTCCTTCCCTTTGGTATCGGAGTCCTGTTCTCGATCCTGTCGTCGAGCATTCTTGTCCTTCTTCCGTCCTGCGTCATCGGCGGCGCGATAGCAGGACCCGCTCTTTCCTGCATGTATGATCTTATTTACCGCAGTCTCCGGGATGCTCCGGGCAGATTTTTCGAAAATTACCGTCACGCATGGAAACAGAACCGGAAGCAGTCGGTCGTTCCCGGCATCGTCTTCTGCCTTCTGATCGGATGTTATCTGTTCATGGCAATGATGTTCTGGTGGGCGACCACATCGCCGGGATACGGTACGATCGCGGTTTATATCGTTGGACTGGTCATCCTTACCATGATCTTCTCTCTGTACTGGCCGCAGATCGTTTTATTCGAGCAGACAGGGGTGCAGCGGTTCCGCAACTGCATTCTGTTTATCATCCGTTTCTTCCCGAAGACATTCGGCTGCGCGCTGCTGCAGATCATTTACTGGGTCATTCTCGCTCTTTTTCTTCCGTGGTCCGTTGTACTGCTTCTTCTGACAGGTTTCTGGTTCATTCTGTTTCTGGCGAATTTTCTTCTCTATAACACGATGAACGAGACCTTTCATATAGAAGAAGAAATCGCCAAGTCCTACCCGGAACAGGCCGCATTCTATGAAGACGACCAGACATGGCTGAAAAGAAAACAGGAGGAAGAAAATGGAACAAAACATTGAAACAAAAAATAAAAAGAATGCCGCCGGACCGATTGCCGAAAACCATATTACGATCACGCGGAAGCTTTTTAACGAGGGACGGCTCGCCTCACGCAGCGAAAACTACCGGCGGAATGTTCTCCGGCTTTCCGGAATCCTTGCGCTGATCCTTATTATAACAGCCCTCTGGCTTTTGTGTACAGGCGGAAGCCTGATCTACCTCGCGGGCGAAGTTATCTTTATTGCCGCGCTGCTGATCTGGCTGAGCTTTATTCTTCCCGGCACAGGAGGAAAGAACAGGTATCAGGCGATGACCCGGGGAGCGTCGGCGCCGCAGAGGACAACCGTTTTTTATCAGGATCATCTCGAAGTGACGACGGAATCCGGAAGAAAAGTTACAGTTCCGTACCAGAATATCAAAAAGATATCCGAGAGCAAAAACCTCTGGGTCCTGAGCTGCAAAGGCAGGATCGGCGTTATGATAAAAAAGGACGGCTTTACCGCAGGCAATATGGATGCAGTAAGAGAAAGTATAAACTTCCATTCAGAAAATAAGTAACCTTGCGTCCCCTTTCCGGACGTAGTAAGATAGTACTATATGGAAAGGAGGCGCTTTTGCATGGAATGGACGCCATTACCGATCGGGGTAGACAGTTTTGAGAAGGTAATAGAAAATAACTATTATTATGTCGATAAAACATTATTGATAAAAGATCTTTTAGACAACCGCGGGGAAGTCAATCTCTTCACCCGCCCGCGGCGTTTCGGAAAAACGCTGAATATGAGTATGCTTCGCTGTTTCTTTGAAAAGTCGGAGGAAGACCGTCTGCATCTGTTCGCAGGCACCAAGATCATGGACGCCGGGGAAAAATATCTGAAAGAAAGCGGTCTGTACCCTGTCATCTTCCTATCGTTAAAATCCATGAAACAGGGGAGTTATGAATCGGCTTTCTACTGTCTCAAAGAAGAGATCGGGCGGGAATTTGGCCGGCACAGGGATCTTCTGGAAAAGCTGCCTTCCGTGGAAGCCAGGGGAAAATACTATCGTTTCGCTGTACAGACAGCCAGAGACGAGGAATACTTAACAGCCCTGAAATTTCTCTCGGAATGCCTGTATGCTTTCTACGGGAAAAAAACCATTATCCTGATCGATGAATATGACGTGCCTCTTGAAAATGCATTTTTCTCCGGATTTTATGATCAAATGGTAACATTGATCCGCTCCCTTTTTGAGTCTGCGCTCAAGACAAATGATACGCTGGAATTTGCCGTCGTCACCGGATGTCTGAGAATAGCCATGGATGCGCCATCGCCACTAGGCTCGAAAAAACCTCGCCAAGTGGACGAGGCGGGCTTTCCTGCTAAGCTCGAAAAGACCTCGCTAAGCAGTCAATGCCATTCCATATTTACAGGTCTCAACAACCTGAATATCGTATCCATCATGGATACATCCTACGCCGAATACTTCGGTTTTACCCAGGAGGAAGTTGACCGGATGCTGGTTTTCTACGGTCTGGAACAGAATCGGGATACAGTCAGGTCCTGGTACGACGGGTATCAGTTCGGCAATACTGAAGTCTATAATCCATGGAGCATCATTAACTATATCAATTCCTGTCGTAAGGACAAGAACGCCCTGTTCAGACCCTACTGGTCCAACACCAGCTCCAACAGCATTGTCCGTACACTTGTGGAAAAATCTGATCTGTCTGTCAGACAGGAAATAGAAGCACTGATCGAGGGGGAAACGATCACAAAGCCAATCCATGAGGATATTACCTACGACGACATGGATTCCACTCAGGATAATCTCTGGAACTTTCTGTTCTTCACCGGATATCTGAAAAAGATCAGCGAACGTCAGGACGGCGACGACATCCTCGTGGAGATGGC
>CAZJRY010000018.1:0-27303 GCA_964548625.1 uncultured Mediterraneibacter sp. | reverse complement strand
GCGGCATTGACTGGACGGACGGGGAGACTTATTCCGTATGGGAAGTGCCGGGCGAGGGCTACACCTTCGCCGAAGTGAACGGGAGCAGCATAAGTACCGGATCCTATACCTTCACCTATACAGCGTCCCATAACCAGACACTGGAATGCGTGAACGAGATGGAACCCGATGTCCGCGACGTGTCGGTATACAAATACTATGACGAGACAGTGGACGGCACACAGTACACCGGGGCGGTGGAAGGCGCCGTGCTGCAGTTATGGAACGCGGACCAGTCAGAGATGCTTGCGGAGCTGACGACGGATGAAAACGGGTACGTGACCTTTGAGGATCTGGAACCCGGTGATTACGTCATCACGGAAGCTTCCGCGCCGGAGCATTTCGGGCTTGCGGAAGACATCGCCTTCACACTGGACAAGGACGGGACCGTGACCATTACCGGCGGCGCCGGCGGGGTGCAGACAGACGGTGACGGGAACATCACCATCACCATGCAGGACCCGCTCGGGGACAGCAGCGTATCCATCACGAAGAAAGGCTCTGACGGAGATGTGCTTTCCGGCGTGGAATACACGCTTTATAAGGAAGCAGATGACGGGGAGACCTCATGGGACGGACGCAGCTGGACAGAAGCGGGAACCCTGGCGACCGGGGAAGATGGCGTGGTTACGTTTGACGGGCTGGAGCCCGGGACCTACCTGATCGTTGAGACAAAGACGCTCAGCGGTTACTCCCTGCTGGCAGAACCCATCGAGGTGACACTGCCCCTCGTGCTCACTGCAAAAGAAGCATCGGCAAAGAACGCAGACACATCGGATGCGCTTTATGATGCCGGGACGGACAGTTACCTGTTCTTCTCCGTGGGCTATGAGGTGACGGACGCTGTACAGCTTACCCTGCCGCAGGCAGGAGGCTTTATGTGGCCGCTCCTCTTTACCGGACTTTCAGGTGGGGCAGTTGCACTTTTTGGCATTGGCCTGTACTACAGGCGTAGGAGGAAGGTAACACAATGATCCACTGATCTTTACCAGCTATCCCTCTAGGGGTAGCTGGGCAGAGCAACGATGCACCGATCACTCCGGGGTGATTCCAAGCCCCGGACACTGGCTATAGGTGTATCCATGCTATGGAAACCTTACCGTGCCGCTCAGGCGGTACGGGCTTATGCTAAAAGCCACCAGAAATTTTCTGGTGGCTTTTCTCTGCCTTTTTTCGGAAGAAAGATGATGTCGGTAGTGGGGGGATGCAGGGAAAAAACCTCCCAAAAGAAGAAAGCAGAAGGCCTTGCCATGGGAACGGGATGTTGTCCCTCACTTTTGATATAAGAGATGGGGATTAGAAAGTACGCCAGTATTTCCTGTATTCGGAGGGAGAAATATCTTCCCGTTGACGAAACGCGCGGTAGAAGCCGTTATGGTCTTCAAACCCCACCTGTTCGGAAATTTCATTGATCGACATGTCGCTATATCGGAGAAACCGTCGAGCGAGGGCAACTCTGCAATCAATAATATATGTAAAAATGCTTTTCCCTACATATTTTTTAAACTCCCTGCTCATATAAAATTTACTCAAACGGCAGTGTTCCGCAATCTGATCCAGAGTCAGCTTTTCCCGGAAAGACTCATCAAGGTAGTCGCACAGTTCTGAAATGATCTCGGGATATTCTGTACTTTGGTATTGAGGGAGTTGACAGAGGAGTTCCGTAACCATATCCGTAAGTATCCGGTTTGTGATGATTTCGTTGTTCAGTTCGTTCCCATAATTGGTGAGGATTAGTTCTTTAAACAGGCTCTGATAACGGGAGTCTTTATCAAAAGAAAACTGTACATTCTGATTTGACAGAATCAGATTAAAATAATCCTGTGCGGAAGGACCGTCAAAGTGTATAAACCGGTATCCCCATCCTTTCTCGTCAGCTGCAAAATACTCGTGTTCCTTCCTGCAGTCAATAAGAAACAGATCGTCCGGCATCAATGTATACTCTTTTCCTTCATATCTCAGTATCCCTTTCCCTAAAAACGTCTGAGCCATCAAAAATGACGGGAGTTCTGTCCTTTTTGTATAATGATCCTTGTTAAAAGTTACTGAACAGAGCAGCTGAAGATGCAGCAGTGACCTGCGTGAATATGAGGACGGGAAAAAGTTCTGCCCATAATGAGAAAGAGAATAGGAGAGATCGTAATCGCCTTTCAGATAATCAGGGCTGTGTGCCGTACCTCCACGAATAAAATCATTCAGGTCTGAAATTCCCTTGCTCGGGCGGGAAGAAGAGAAGATTTTGTTCAACGGGATCGATTTCCTGTCAGGAAATAATTCTTCGATAATCGGATCGTACATAGACAGCATCTCCTTAAGAGCAATATTTACATTATTTTTGTCAATTTGTTTAATTGATAAACCGATTATATAATGCAATAATATCAATATCAACACTTTATCGTTGATTTATGCATAAATCTTAAAAGGTTGAACGCGATATTTTGCATAATAGGAGGATTATTCTTTAGGGCAAAATATCTATTTTTGTGTATTAATCATGATTCAACAGAAAGAGAGAAAATGCTATGAATGATAAAGTAACCTTAAAAGAAAAGATATCGTATGCTTTTGTAAACCTTGGGAATATACCCATCCAGACAATCCTTGGATCCTATCTGCTTATCTTCTACACCAATGTTGTAGGGCTCAGCCCGGCGGCATGCGCTACACTGTTTCTGATCGCGCGTATCCTTGACGCGATCAACGACCCGTTTGTAGGATTTGCGATTGACCATATGCCGACAACGAGATTCGGCCACTTCCGCCCGACCCTGATCATAGGCACGATTTTCTGCTCCCTTAACTTTATGCTGATATGGTTCGGACCGTTGATGGCGACATCAGGAAAACTTGCTATTGCTTATATCTCATATATCCTGATCGGCGTCCTCTTCCCTGTCATGGATATTTCGCTGAACAGTATGCTCCCGGTCATGACGACAGATATGAATGAAAGAAATATGCTCAGCTCGTTAAAGGGATTCGTCTATATGCTCGGAATGTTTGGATTAAATATGATCGCTCCGATCATCATCGGAAACACTTCCGAAGCATCTGGATACATCGCCCTGATTCTTCTGGTCACCGCGATCGTATTTGTATTTTCAATCGTCGGCACGATCGGTCTGAAAGAGAGAGTCAAGGTTGAACCGGGACAGAGCAAATACAAGCTGAAAGATCTATTCCTGATCCTGACCCAGCGCCCGGTAGCTGTTACGTTTATAAGCAATCTTGTATATATGACCGGAACCTATGTGATGAATACAATGCTTGCGTATTTCTTTACCTATGTGATCGAAGATTTGACTCTTATGAGCATCGTCAGCGTTGTGCAGCTGATTGCCCTTCTTCCCGCCACGATCATTGTCGGCGCCCTGATCCAGAAATGGGGAAAGAAAAACTGCTATGTACTAGGCCTGCTGCTCATCGGTTTAGTTCCGCTGATCCGTCTGATCAATGTAACAAATATTCCGATTCTGATGGTAGCTACGGCAGTCACAGGGTTCGCCAGTGGGTTATGTATGCCTCTCAGTTATGGAATACAGGCTGACAATACGGATTATGTTGAGCTGAACATGGGATTTCACGCAGAGGCAGCAGTGGCGGCATTATCCAGTTTTATTACGAAGTGCGGCATGGGCATTGGCGGAGCAATCCCCGGTTATATCCTTGCGGCTGTAGGGTTTGATTCCACAGCGTCTTCACAGCCTGAGGGTGTAAGGACAATGATCATTATAGGAACCATTGTTTTACCGGCTGTCCTGAGCCTGGTCGGAGCCGTTATTCTTGGGATCTTTTATCCACTTACGAAGGAGAAGCTTGCGGAACAGGTCGAGAAAATGAAGGCTTTAAGGAGCAAAGCGGCAAACTGATTATTTTATTAGACGGAAGGAAGGATAGAAACATGACAAAATTTAAAGAAATGGAAAATCCCGATATACAGTACCGCCCGGATGTGCGCTGGTGGCTCGCGGAAGGGTTTCACACGGATGAGACATTAAAAACAGAGATCCGGGATTTGTATGATACCGGCTTTGGCGCGGTGGAATTCCTGGCTATGGAGGAGCCGGGCGCGGATTCGAAATTATACGGATGGGGATCGGAGGAGTGGGTCCATGACTCACATATGATTGTTGAGGAAACCACAAAGCGCAATATGGGAGTCAGCATGACCAGCGGTACCAACTGGTCCAACGCCAACCTGATCACCATCACTCCGGATGACAGGGCTGCTGCAAAAGAACTGGATTACGCAGTGGAACTGCTGCAATCCGGAGAGGAAAAGAATGGGAAGGTCATCCGGCCCGAATTAGTCATGCCAGGAGTTACATTACAGGAGTTAGAGGCAGTGGTAGCAATCCGCGTTTCTTCTGTAAAAGATGGAACAACATACCTGGATAAAGACCGGTCCATCATACTGACAGATCAGGTTGTCAATGACCATCTTGTGTGGGAGGCTCCGTCCGATGGAGAATACATGCTCTTTTACTTCTGGCTGCATGGGACAGGACAGACGGCGGAACCTTCAGTAAGCACCTCTTATACGATCAATTATATTGACAGGTACGGTGTGGAGGCGTTTATAGAATACTGGGAAAGTACCGTCCTCACGCCGGAACTTCGCGAAAACATCGAAAAGAACGGACGTGCCATGATGTATATGGATTCCCTGGAACTTGGTACATTCGGGAACGGCGGACAGTTCTGGGGATATCATTTCCGCGAAGAATTTGAAAAACGCAGAGGATACGACATCACCCCATATCTGCCGTTCATTGTCAAAGATCCGGGAATGATGCAGCCGGTCTATCATTATCACTATCAGAGTGAAGACGAGGTGTTTACGGAGAAACTTCTCAATGATCTCTACCAAACGATGACAGACATGTACATGGAAAATATGCTCAAGCCAATGCAGGAATGGCTTCACAGTCATAACATGACACTTCGTGCGGAGATTTCCTACGGGCTTCCGTTCGAAATATCACAACCCGGGAAATATGTGGATGGAATTGAAACGGAATCCCTGGAGTTTGCTTCACAGATAGAGTCGTACCGTAACCTTGCCGGCCCGGCGCATATCTATGGACGCACTTATTCCAGCGAGACCGGCGCGACGCTTCTAAACTACATGATGGGACTTGATTTCTATACACAGATTATCTATACGCAGTTTGCGGCAGGAGTCACAAAGACTGTACTGCATGGGTACTCAAGCATACGCGGATCGGAAGAATCAACTTACTGGCCGGGCCATGAGGGAATGTGGCCGATCTTCTCCGAACGCTTCGGATCCAGACAGCCTTCCTATCGCCATTACAGGGAATGGACGGCAATGGTTGCCCGTTATCAGATGCTGCTGCGCCAGGGAAAACCCCGGATGGATCTCGGGATCGTACGCCTTGACTATAATTTTAACAATATGATTTTTACAGGCGATGAGAGAGAAATATATGAGAAGCAACTCATGCGTGGGAACGAAGGGATCTACTGGAAAGACATGCAGCTCCAGAATGCAGGGTACACATGGGATTATTTTGCGCCGCAGCTTCTGGAAGAAGGATTTGTAGACTTTTCCGACGGCGAACTGCTTCCCGATGGGCCGGGATATCAGGCTCTGATCTTTTACCAGGATGTCCTCCCGTTAAAAACTGCTGAAAAACTGTTGGAATTGGCGAAAAAAGGGCTGCCGGTCCTCTTTGTCAACGGCGTAAATGAAACGCTGCGCCCATTCGGAGTGACCAAAACCTATGAAAGAGCCGCAGTCATGACTCCGTTCAATGACGGTATGGATAAAAGGCTCAGCGAAGTCGTTGCCGCCATAAAGACCCTGCCTAATGTAAGAGAGATCGATGACCAGGCTGATACATATAAAACGCTCCTTGAAATGGGGATCCGTCCGCGTACAGAATTTACAGAAAGCAATAAAAATATCCTCACCCATGTACAGGAAGATAATGGGAAAACATATGTCTTCGTCTACAACATGCAATATACAGAGACGGAACCATTCTCTTTCAGCATGAAAGTCCGTGGGGAAGGCAGCGCCTACAAAATCGACTGCTGGAATGCGGAAATTGAGAAGATCGGAAAGTACAAAAGAGAGAACGGATGCACAGAAATTAATATTTCCCTTGCGCCTGGCGAGGCTCGCATGTATATGGTTGATCAGTGCGCGCCTGACCCTGTGTACGTAACTGCATCAGGCGCGGACTGTGTGTTTAGGGATGAGCAGGGGCTCTATGCCAACGTCACAAAATCCGGGAAATACAGTTTCGAACTTTCCGACGGGACAAAGAAATCTGCCTCGGTGTGCGTGCCGGACGAAATACTTTTTTCTGACTGGACGTTGGAAGTGGAGAGCTGGGATGAAGGTGAAAAGAAAGAGATTATAGAAGACCGCGGCCTGGGTATTGTGACAAAAGAAGTCTATTACGAAACAAAGAAGGATCTGATATCCGTCGGGATAACAGCGCTGGATTCATGGAAGGATATCGAAGCTGTCGGACCGGAAGTATCCGGTATCGGTTATTACACGTCACGGTTTTCCCTTCCGGAAAACTGGAGTTCCGAAAACGGCGCTGTGCTGAAGATCCAGGATGCGAACAAGCATACCGTCGCGGTATATGCAAACGGGCAAAAAGCAAAAGCCGTAGATATGGATGCGTTGAGCGTTGATATTACAGAATTGCTGAAAGCCGGAGAAAACGAAATCAGGATCGAAGTAACGTCGAGTCTGAATAACCGGCTGCTTGCAAGAGGATATTATGAGAAGGCAAAAGGATTCTCCATGGCTCTGGCAGCAAACGCAAATAATGCCAATGTGGGTATGGATGACAGCCAAAATGATGCAGGAGCAGATATGACTCCACTGTTCGATATCCACGCTTCAGTCCAGGACTACGGAATAACAGGCGAAGTGAAACTGGTGCCATATACAAAGATAAGGCTATAAGGTGTAGCGAAAATTAATGCTGACTTTCAAGTGACATTGATCAAGATACGCTATATGGACACAATCTCTTGCAAAGGGGCTGGCTATTTCCTGACGGCCCCTTTTTAATCTTATAACCATCACGAAAAGTTATTATTTCATTCGATATAATAATTTCACAAATGATAAAGTAAATATTATACTAACTAGCAAGAAATAAAATTATAATTCTGAGCATATTCCACAAACAAAATTTCGGCTTGAGACAGAAGACGGTTCTTTTTGTACAAAAGAGAAACCGGAATTATGTCTTTTGGATCAAAAGAGATCATAGCAAAAGGATCTGTAGGAGGTATCATGATCTTATAGAAAAATCCGATATAAGATCCGGTACGTATCAGTTCTTTGGCAGAGTTGATCTGTTCTACAAACAGGGCTCTGCGAATGGACAGACCTGCCTCTGAGAACCGGGGCATGAACCCGTGAGTGGGCTCCGCTTTCGTCCGGGTGAAGACGATCCTTTCATCGGCAAGATCTGACAGGACTAAGCTTGAGCGAGAGGCCAGATGGTGGTCAGTAGAAGTACAGATCATGAATTCCGTCCGGAAAAGAGGAACCTCGATCATAAACTCTTTGACTTTCTGGTAATGGATCGTTTTTGTGTTTCCAATCAGAAAGTGGATGTCGTTATCCCGAAGATAGTTTATTAGATCCGGCTGAACGCCTTCTACGATGTCGAAAACCAGATGGGGGATCTGAGAACGGCAACTGGTGATGAACTGATAGATGCAGGGACTTCCCAGAGTTGAGGGAATGCCGATACGGATCAGGTTTGTCTGGTCAGTGAGGAGCCGGAGATGGGAATTCATCTGCTCCATTTGATAAAGGATCTTGGCAGAATATTCATAGAAGATTTTTGCAGCCTGAGTAGGCAGCGTCTTCTTATTAATGCGTTGGAACAAAATGGTGCCGAGCTCCTTTTCCAACTCACGTATAGAGTTGGAAATGCATGGCTGAGTTACATGAAGCTTGCGGGCAGCAGCCGTGAAATTGAAGTTACATTGAAAAATTGCATAAATATACTCAATCTGCGTTAAAGTCATAAAAAATCACCTGAAAGGAGGAATCGGAATATTCTGTATTCCAGTATAAAATAGCAGGATTTTATTGTCAAGTACAGCGAATACAGGAGACGAGCGGTGCAGTGGCCTTGAGGCGCGGAAAGAAGAAAGGACGGTAGTAATATGGAGAAAAAGAGCATGAAGCTTCGGTGGATCAATGGAGCTTGTTATGAGATCGCACTGCCGGACGGGACGACGATCGTAACAGACCCTTATGTGACGCCGGCGGGTCTTGAAGGGTTTTCCGTGGATGATTTCGAGGGGGCGGATTATATTCTTGTCAGCCATACTCATTATGATCACACGGCGGATATCGGGTATCTGGCGGAAAAGTTCCACTCTAAAATATTTATCGGGGAGATGTCTCTTCGGCCTTTGGAACATTTCTTTGATAATGATTATGTCCAGTATTATCCGATTTCCAACGAAGAGGTCTATGAACTGGGAGAATTTACAATGCGTACCATCCGATCCAAGCATACGGCTCTCCCGGAGGGCAGAAAGGCTACAGCAGGGTCAGCGAAAGCCGGAGCAGAGAGAAAGGGGATCCCGCTCCAGGGAGAGCCGGATGAGTGCGGCTGGGTGGAGTTATACGACTTTATGATCACCCTGAAAGACAATTTCAGGTTCTGTATCGTGGCGGGTGTGACGTTTAACCGGCGAAACATAACGGAAATCCGTGGGTATGCGCCGAATCTCGTGATACGGCAGACACTTGGGACAGAAGAGGAATACGCCCGTATGCTTGCACAGCTGGATGCGCCGCTGGCATTTCCAAACCACCATGAGAACCCGCAGAAGCGCTTTGGCATGCCGATGGAACAGTATGTGGAGCGTATCAACGGATTGCTGCTGGATATGGGATCGCAGACAGTGCTGATAGATCCGGCGCCGTATCAGTGGTATGAGATCGGAGTTACCTGTAAAAATATTTCAACATTATAAACGTAGGAGGAGAAGACTTATGAAGAGCAAAAGAGGAATCTTTTCAAGAGGATTTTTAACAGTTGTAGTGATTTATATTCTGGCATGTACAGCGTGGCAGTTTATTGGAACACTGTTGGTTGCTTATGGCACAGAGGAACTGGGGCTGAGTACGGTGCTTGTGGCGTCTGTCAGCGGCATTATCGCTACGGCAGCGCTGGTCATGAGACCCTTTTCCGGGCTGATCATGGATCTGTTTAACAGAAAATATCTCTATGCTTTGTCACTGCTGGTTCTGGGTGTGAGCATTGTGGGCTTTGCTTTGTCGGGCAGTTTTTACCAACTCTATGTTTTCCAGATCATCAGGGGAATCGGGTGGGCTCTGCTGTGTGCCCTGGGCAACGTAATGGTAGGAGAGATGGTGGAAAAAGAGGATCTGCACACGGCAACGTCCATCTATTACATGGGACAGACCATAGCAAACGTATTTGGAGCGACTGTGGCACTCGCGATTGTGAACAGTTCAGGATACCATGTTGCTTTCTATGCAGGCGCGGCCTGTGCGGTAGCTGCGTCCGCAATGGCGCTGACTCTGCCGTATAAAAGGCAGGAGAGTAAGAAGAACTTCAAAGAGGAAATCAAAGCCGTCCGCCTGGGCAATATGTTTTGTCTGGCTGCTGTTCCTATGTGTATGGTGAACTTTTTCTTTCAGATTTTTGCTACGGCACTTGGGAACAGTTATATAGTAGCTTTCAGCAGAAGCGACCTCGGGCTGGCCAATGTGGGAGTTTTTGCGGCTGTAAGCAGTGGGATTATGTGGGTCAGCAGACCTCTGGGAGGAAAGCTTGCTGATAAATTCGGGTCACGATGGATCTTTATAGCCAGCTGTATTGGATATGGAGGATCTTGTCTGCTTCTGGGAAGGGCTATGGGAATGCCAAGCGTAATGGCGGCTGCGGTCATCTACGGCGTGTGCGCAGGGACGGCCATGCCTATTATCCAGTCAACAGTTCTTAGAACAGTAAGTGAGGAGAAAAAGGGAGTGGCGACTTCCACCCGTATGATCGGCGGCGATGTGGGGCTGATGGCCGGTAATATGATAATGGGAACGGTCGCCGGCATGAACGGAGATTCTTATCGTATGAGCTATATGATCATGGTATCCCTGGCAGTGATCACTCTGATCTTCATTCTGGTCTACTTTAAGATATATAACAGCAAGCATGAGGGAAATCCTCTCGGCTGGTAGAAATTACTTTGAAATGAAAAGGAGAAGGATACGATGACAAACACAAAGATATTTCGTAGAGTGGAAGCTCCCGAAACCACTAGAAAGTACTATTTTCAGTTTTCAAGATTGACTTTTGCGGCAGGAACTAAGGCATGCTTCCTAGATGAATACTATTATGAAATGGAAAAAGAATCTTGGATGCACAATGGAGAGTTAATGGTTTCCCTGGAGGATCTGCAAAAAATATGCAGTCCTGATCTGGATACTGCGGAAAGCGGAGACGGGCTCCGCCTGACTATGCGCGGCGCAACTGCGGAGGCAACAGCAGAAACAAAAGAGGGAACGCGTTTTATTTCTGTCGCGGCACTTTTAAAAGAAACACTGGGATGGGAACAGCAGAAATTTGACTCGGCGGCACTGGAGGATTTTGTGATCATCAACAGCAGCCAGGAGGCCCTTACAATTCAGGAGGGCAAGAGAATGCAGCTCGTGATAAGAGGGAAGGACTACGGTGATGTATACGGTACATACTGGTTTGAAGAGGGGAAGAAGCTCTTGCCCTATCGGGCCTATGTCCCCACACAGTATGACAGAGGAGAAGCTCTGCCGATGGTGATTCTCACGCATGGAGGCTCAAGCCCCCAGAGTATCGAATTCGCCAGAGCGGGACATGAGTTCCAGCGCCATGCGGAAAAAAGAGGTTATCTCCTTTTCGGGATTGACGGTTATCTGATCAGTTCATTCTTCGGATGTATCCTGCCTTCCTCATCTACTATCGGAGAGTTTGATCTTGATCTTGTGGATCATGCAAATCCCAGAAACCTTTCCCCGGAAACGGTTGCCCTGAGAAAGGAAAGCGAAAGAGCGTGCCAGGAGCAGATTCAGTTTGCGCTGCACAAATATCATGTAGACGCGAAGAGGATCTATATGATGGGAAATTCTATGGGAGGAATGGGAACATATCATCTCGCGTCCATCAATCCCGGGATGTTCCGGGCACTCGCTCCCTGCGGCGGAAGTGTGAATCCGGACTTTTTCCCGCTGGATACCTTAAAAGGGATTCCGATTTGTCTTTTTGCCGGAAGTGAGGATGAGAACGGCTTGATGCCGTTAAAGACGGCAGCAGATGTGATGAAGGAAAGAGGGCTGGATCATACGATCTATGTGACAGGCGGCGGCTGGCATGCCACAGGCTATCAGGAAGCTCTGCCGGAAATTTTTGACTTCTTTGACGCAAACAGATAACGGAGGTGTGTGCAGAAATGAAGAAAGATCGGATTACGCTGCGGACAGCAATCGGCAGATTTGAAGGTTTTGAAGATTCCGATGGAATACAGTCATTTTTGGGGATTCGTTATGCAAAACCGCTGACTGCCAGAAGGCGCTGGATGCCTCCGGACGATGTGGATGTCTTTGATGGATGTCAGGGCGGATCTTTTGGAGCCATGCCTATTCAACGCTTCGGACCGTCAACATATTACTCCGGAGCGGCCAGAAAAGCAGAAAATTTCAGTTGCCCGGAGAAGATAGAAGAGATGTCTGAGGACTGTCTGTTTCTGAATATATGGGCTCATAAAGGGGATGCAGACCGACGTCCTGTTCTTTTGTGGATCTATGGAGGATCTTATCTGAACGGAAGCGGAGCATCACCGGAAACGGAAGGGGCAGAGCTGGTAAAAAGTTTTCCGGATATTATTGTCGTTTCAATCAATTATCGTCTTGGCGTCCTGGGCAACCTGGATCTGAGTCAGATATCGGGGAGCGATGGACGTCCCGGGAGAAATCTTGCTCTGATGGATCAGCAGTCCGCCATGCGGTGGGTACAGAGAAATATCGGTTATTTCGGTGGAGATCCGGGAAATGTTACACTTTGTGGACATTCTGCGGGGTCCAACGGGATTTCTCATCACCTGACGTCTGAGGAATCCGTAAAATACTTCCATAAAGCGATCTGCCAGAGTTCTTTTTTTCCGGGAAACGGATATACAACTTTGGATGACAGCCGATTCGCCGGGGATCGTTTCCTGGAACTAAGCGGAAGGACAAATATGGAGGAACTTCTGGCTATGAGTCCGGAAGAACTACTTAATATCCAGGACGGGATGCTGAAAACGGACTGGGGAAAGAGGAAGAGCAAGCTGTTCTCTCCGGTGGCGGATGGCGAAACGCTGCCAGTGGATGGCTGCAGCATGCTGAAAAGAGGATTTGCCTCGGATAAGCCTGTCATGTTGGGTTGCAGCCAGGGTGAATATGACCAGATTTATGAGAACATCAGGAATCCTGAGGATGCAGCAGAGCAACTCCTAAGGAGAAACCGACAACTGGAGAATACGGAACAGATCCACAAACTGACCGGACAGCTTAAGAAACTGGGAAGCGAAGAAGATGAGAGAATACTTCTGATGGATATCCAGAACGAACTCAATATGCGGATCCCCTGTATCAGACTGGCGCAGGCTCTGACAGGGAATGGACGCTGCTTTTTGTATTATGTCAACTGGTGGGTTCCGCAAAGGAGAACCGCAGAGAGGTCACCGCACGGAGTGCTGAACGGAATTCTCTTTGGAACGATGTACAAGGATGTGGGGAAAGAAATCCGCAGAAAGGTACAGGAGGCATGGGTTTCCTTTATGAGAACAGGAAATCCTTCCGGAGATACTTTTCCGGAATGGCTGCCGTACACAATAGAAAATCAGGAGACGATGATTATAGATGAAAAATGGGAAATGAAGAGAAATTGGAGAGAAGAAGAATTCTGCCTGCTGAATAGTCTGCTGTAAGGCGGGGGTGTAAAAGTGTGAAAAAAACATATTCAAAAAAGCAAGTACTTAATCTGTTCATTGGATTGATTCTTATGTTTGCGGTTGGATGGTTTTGCCCGGCATGGGGCGGGATTACAAGGCATGGAATTCAGGCAATTATCATGTTCCTGGGATGTATCTGGCTTCTTGGCACCGGATTTAGTATGACCGTTTCCTGCATGCTTCTGATGTTTGCGATGCTTCTTACCGGATATATCACCGGTGATGAGCTGGTGGCTCAAACTCTTGGCACGGGAAATGTCTGGCAGTTAATCATGGTGTTTGTTATTCTCTATGGTCTGAGCAATAGCAAGGCAGACCAGGTTATGGCCAGGTGGCTGGTTTCCAGAAAAGTCCTGAATGGGCGTCCCGTTTTGTTCAGCTGTGTCTTTATGTTGGCGGTGACGCTGATGGCGGCGGTGGCCAGCGCTTTAGGAAGCTTTCTGTTCTGTATTACTCTGGTGGATTCTATCGGAGAAACCGTGGGATATGAGGATGACAGCCAGTGGAAAAGGGCTATGGTGACAGGAGTCGTGATCATGTCCTCTTTAGGCGGTGGAATACTGCCGTTTAAAGGACTGGCACTTCTGATCTATAATTTGCTTCTGACCGGAATTATGGATGCGGGACTCCAGATTGACCCGATCTCGTATATGATTTCAGGGGGGATTTCCGGGATATTCGTATCCATAGCCTATGGCCTTTGCCTTAAGCCGTTGTTCCGTGTGGACTTTTCAAAACTTAAGGAAGCGGACGTGGCAAAAATAATAGCGACAGGTCAGACCCGGTTCAATAAGAGGCAGATAGCAGCTTTCGGATTCTTTGTTTTGGGGATCCTATACTCCGTTGTTCTGATCTGGCTTCCGGAGACGGTGCCGGGATACGGTATTTTTTCTAATATCGGACAGGGATTCTGGTTTGGGATTATGGTATGTCTGATGGCGCTGGTCCCGATTGATGGAAGCCCTCTGCTGGATGGGGAGAAGGCTTTTGAAGAGTCCGTAAACTGGGGCGTGGTCTTAAGTGTCTGCTCTTTTACGGCTATAGGAGGGATGATTTCGGACGAAAACCTTGGAATTCGGGGATGGTTGTCAAATATCATCGAGATCGTTTGTCAGGATATGCCGTTTCCGGTCTTTGTTTTTGCACTCGTGCTGATCACAGTTGTACTGACAAATTTTTTCAGCAATACAGCGCTGGCTGTCATTGTGGGTGCAATAATGGGGCCGTTTATCATCGACTACGGGCTTACGATCGGAATCAATACAAGCTGTGTGATACCTGCTATTGTAATGTCTGCGCTTTGCGCATATCTGACCATGGGAGGAGGCGGCTCCGCCCCGCTTTACCTGTCGCTGGACTGTATACGTCAGAAGCCGCGATGGGTATGGACATATGGGCTTTTAGTGATTCCGGTGCTGACGATATCATCTTCTGCCGCATACATTCTGTGTTCCTATCTTTTGTAAAGTACCGCGGCGGAAGAAGGACGTAAGACAGCGACGCTCCTATTTCCGCGGCAGCAGGATGCAGGCGTCGCTGATAACTGCGGAATGCGCCTTTCGGCGTTTCCGGCGACAACGAGAAAGAAAAAGGAGAAGATTATGATTGGATTTATCGGATTAGGCATTATGGGAAAGCCAATGGCAAAAAATCTGCTCAAAGCGGGTAAAGAACTTATGGTATATGATATCAATCCGACAGTTGTAAAAGAACTTGTGGAAAAAGGAGCGCGTGAAGGAAGTACGGCTCAGATCGGTGAAAACTGTGAGATTATCTTTCTGATCCTTCCCAACGGTTCGATTGTACAGCAGGTATTATTTGGTGAAAATGGGGTTTCGTCTGCACTTAAGCCGGGAACCGTTGTCTGCGACTGCAGTTCCGTAACTCCGGGGGAGTCAATAGCCTGTTGGGAAAAATTGAATAAACAGGGGAATGGTTTTGTAGACGCCCCGGTAAGCGGCGGAGAGCCCGGGGCGATAGAAGGAACGCTTGCGTTTATGGCCGGCGGAGAACAGAAGGATTTTGATCGGCTAAAGCCCTGTTTTGATATTATGGGGTCTTCCGCGCTCCTGGTAGGAGCTTCCGGAAGCGGAAGCGTGACGAAGCTGGCCAATCAGGTGATTGTAAACAATACCATTGCCATTGTATCAGAAGCTTTTGTCCTGGCGGTAAAAGCGGGCGCTGATCCGGTTAAGGTATATGAGGCGATTCGGGGAGGTCTGGCAGGAAGCGCGGTTTTAGATGCTAAAATCCCTATGATCGTGGAGAGAAATTTCACACCGGGCGGGAAGATCTCCATAAATCATAAGGATATCAAAAATGTGATCAATACAGCTCACGACCTGAATGTGCCGGTGCCGTACAGTGCGCAGCTTTTTGAGATTCTTCAGAGTTTGAAGGTACATGGACATATGAACGACGATCACTGTGGAATCGTCCGGTATTTTGAGATGCTTGCGGATGTAGTTGTAAAAAGACAGGAATAGGGGGCGGTCGTATGAATGAGCAGACAATAGGCGCAGATATTCTGGAAACATATCCCGCTGTTGATGAGGAGAAGACAGATCAGCTCCTGAAAAAAGAGATCGATGAATGCCCGGCAAAAATCATCGTGCTGGACGATGATCCGACAGGGGTGCAGACCGTACACGATGTCTCTGTGTATACGGACTGGACAAAAGAAAGTATCCGGCAGGGGCTGGAAGAGAGAAACAGGATGTTTTACATACTGACCAATTCCAGGGGGCTTACGGAGGAGCAGACGATCAAAGTACATCGAACAATCGCGGAGAATATAGTGAAAGCCTCTGAAGGGTCAGGGGTACGCATTGTGGTCATGAGCCGCAGCGACTCCACACTTCGGGGACATTATCCAACAGAGCCTCTGGTCCTTAAGGAGGTTCTGGAAGAGAAAGGATTTCCGGCGCTCGACGGTGAGATACTCTGCCCGTTCTTTAAGGAGGGCGGAAGGTTTACTGTTAATGATGTACACTATGTTAAATATGGCGATGAACTTGTGCCTGCCGGAGAGACAGAGTTTGCAACGGATAAGACATTCGGTTATCGATCATCCAATATCCGGGAATATGTGGAGGAAAAGACAAAGGGAAAGCACAGAGCCGGGGACGTGATCTCAGTCAGTCTTGATTCCCTGAGGAACATGAAGATAAACGAGATTACGGGACAGCTTATGGCGGTGAAGAATTTTAATAAGATTGTGGTCAACGCGGTTGACTACACCGATCTGAAGGTGTTCAGTACAGCCGTATACCGGGCGATGGCGCAGGGAAAGAATTTTATGTTCCGCACGGCTGCCGGTCTGGCGAAAGTGATGGGTGGGGTTACGGATATCCCGCTTCTCACACGAAAAGACATGGTGACAAAAGAGACGGATACGGGAGGCATCGTGGTGGCAGGCAGTCACACGAAGAAGACTACGGCTCAGTTGGAACAGCTTCTCACGCTGGAATGCGTGACAGGTATTCACTTTCACTCAGATCTGATCCTTCAGGGAGAGAAAGCGTTTTCCGCCGAGATCGACCGGGTTGTAAAGAAAAGCGAGAAAGTCATACGGTCGGGAAAGACGGCTGTATGCTACACAGACCGGCGGGTCATCACAGTGGAGAATGAGACAAAAGAGGAGGCTCTGCTGCGCTCGGTCAGGATATCGGAAGGAGTTCAGGCGCTGGTCGGAAATCTTTCCGTAACACCTGCATTTGTCGTTGCCAAAGGCGGGATCACTTCCAGTGATGTGGGCACCAAAGCCCTCAGAGTGAAACGGGCGGATGTGATGGGGCAGGTGAAGCCTGGGATCCCGGTCTGGAAGACCGGGGATGAGAGTAAGTTCCCGCAGACGCCGTATGTAATCTTCCCGGGAAATGTCGGGGAAGTCCAGACACTCAAAGAGGTCGTTCAGATCCTGACAGAGAGCTGGGGCATACAGCCGGATAAGGAGGAAAAATGTCAAAACCTGTTATAGCAGTTACCATGGGCGATCCGGCAGGCATCGGATCGGAGATCGCCGTAAAGGCTTTGTTCGAGGAGACTGTACATGAAAAATCGGTGTGCATCGTGGTCGGTGATGAAAAGATCCTGCGGCTGGCAATGAAGACGACAGGGATCCTCCTGAATATCAATCTGATCGAAAAAGCCGGGGACGCGGTGGACGAAAAAGGCGTCATGAATCTGATAGATCTGGACAATGTCCGCATGGATGAATTTCAGGTGGGGAAGGTAAGCGCTATGTGTGGCCGGGCCGCCTATGAATACATTGAAAAAAGTATTGCCCTTGCAAATGCGGGAGAGGTAGATGGGGTGTGTACCGCGCCGATCAACAAGGAGTCCCTCCGGGCAGCCGAAGTTCCGTATATCGGACACACCGAGATCTTCGGCGCTTTGACGGATGCAGAAGATCCTCTGACCATGTTTGAGACAAATGGAATGCGGATATTTTTCCTGACCCGCCATGTTTCCCTGAGACAGATGCTTGATTTGATTAGAAAAGATCGGGTCGTTGACTATGTAAAGCGCTGCACGGAGGCACTGCAGCGGCTCGGGGTGACCGGGGGAACCATGGCTGTGGCAGGACTGAATCCTCACAGCGGTGAGCACGGACTCTTTGGAGACGAGGAACTCAGGGAGATCGGGCCGGCGGTGAAAGAACTGCAGCAGATGGGCTACGACGTGGTCGGTCCCATCAGTGCGGATTCGGTGTTTCATCAGTGTGCTCAGGGAAAGTACAACAGTGTACTGTCTATGTACCATGACCAGGGACATATTGCGGCGAAGACGCTCGATTTTGACAAGACCATTGCGATCACAAACGGGATGCCCATACTCCGGACTTCGGTAGATCACGGAACAGCCTTTGACATTGCGGGAAAAGGAACGGCAGAGGCTGTGAGCATGGTGGAGGGGATTCTGTTGGCTGCAAAATATTCTCCGGCATTTCGTTCATCAACATGTTCGCATCGAAAAGGAACAAAAGAGTATACAGGGTGAATAGTATTTCACAATCATACCTCCCGGGCATACCCTACCATGTGAACTAAGCGGTTGCCCAGCAATAACTGGACAACCAAAAAACTTTATTTTTTTCACTGTCTCCTTGACGGGGAGCACACCATTCCAACAGACAGCTCCTTTTTCTGCTCTTTTCAGGAAAGGAATGGCAGGATGTGGGGGTTGAGAAATGCGACAGAAGAGACGGGGCACCCTCCCCAAAGAGAGACAGGGGGCATTCAAAGAAACAAGGTCAGCGAAAGGAATCCCTTTCTGAAAATTTCCCCATCACGTCACGGGATCAGGACGTGTGATATGATGGCGGTAACGGTTTCCCCATGTTGTATGTGCATGGCCGTAAAGCTGCATGGGCGGGCATTATCAGGCTACGAATTGAGAGAAACACGGACAGCAGATTATTTTCCCACACAGCGGAGAAGTGACTGCACAGTCCGGGAGCTTAACTGCACAGCAAAGCTGAAGTGAGAGGGATGAACTCAGGAAAGCAAAGCAGCAGCAATAAATGGAAGATCCCAAAATCTGAAAGACGTTACGAAAGAATACACCTGACGGAATACTCCCAAAATCTGAAATGAAAGCGCGACCATCCAGATTCCTTTATAAGATATAAGAAAGCTATGAGTCGCGCTTTTCATCCCAGAGGTGATCTCTACAGGAGAAGCGGCAAAAAGACTGGAATGTACCCGGCAGAATATTGAGGATCTGATCAGGCGGAACAAGCTGCATCTGGTAAAGAGTATGCCAAAAAGTAAGCTGTTCCTTAATTCAGAGGTGGAGCGCAGAAAGTGGAAGTAGTAAGAAAGAAAAAATATATACATATCATTTGATATATAAATCCGCAGAATTTTCTGCTACTGTATTATCCAGATAGCATTGGCAGCAACAGAATACCCATCAAAGGAAGGAGGAACATTGTCTTTCCGGCCGCCGGAGCATACGGTCAGCAGTTTCCTTCCTCTCTTTCGAAACAAAGGTGTTTCACACAATACATTAATTGTTGTGAAGCACCTTTTTGTTATATAGAGAAACGGAAGACTAGCTGTATTTACAAAAAAGCCGGACAAATCTTATGCCAGATCTATCATAAATCTTCATCAAACAACAAAGGAGGAGCCCCTATGAGTCAGATTAATACGGTGATCATTTACATCATCGCAGTTTTCTTTCTGGTCGGCATTGCCGATAAGGTATTCCTGAAAGGCAGATTCGGTTTCGCTGCTGAACTGGAGGCAGGAATCGCTCAGATCAGCGGTCTGGTATTATCACTGGTCGGTATCATGTGTTTTGCCCCGCTTCTGGGAAAAATTCTCACGCCAATCATATCCCCGGTCTATGATCTGATCGGCGCAGATCCGGCAAATTTTCCCGGTATCATCCTTGGGCCGGACGGAGGTGCTTTTGCCCTATCTGAGTCAATGACAGATAATACAATGGTCATTGCACTTTCAGGACTTTTTCTTGCATCTATGCTTGGAGTAACGATATGTTTTTCCCTTCCTTTTGCCCTTGGCATTGTCACCGAGGCGGACAAGGCTACACTCGGCAAAGGGATGCTTGCGGGAATCATCGCCTCGCCTTTCGGCGCTGTTATCTCCGGACTTATTGCTGGATTTCCAGTCTCATTTATCTTCAGGAATCTGTCCGTTGCTTTTGTAATTGTTATCATCATTGTCATTGTACTGCTAAAGGCACAGGATGCACTGGTGAAAGGCTTCATCCTCTTTTCAAAGGGGATTTCGGCTCTGGCCATGTTAAGTCTCGGTTTTGCATGTTTTGAAATGCTTACAGGAGTAAAACTGATTCCCGGGCTTGACAGTATTGGAGACAAATTCCAGACCGTAGGGAATATGGGCATAACTATCGGAGGTGCATTGTGCATGATCCTGTTTTTGCAGAAAGTATTGAAGAAAGCATTTCTCTTGCTCGGAAAAGCGCTGAAGATCAATGACGTAGCCGTAATGGGAATTATCCTAAGTACCGCTAACGCAATGCCGGTGTATAGTATGATCAAAGACATGGATGAAAGGGGAAAACTCCTGGCAATCTCTTTTTCAGTGCCGGCATGTTACGCTCTTGGATCTCATCTGGCTTACACAGCCACAATGATGCCGGAATATATCGTCCCGGAAGTCGCAGGCAAGATCATTTGCGGCATTCTGGCTATGATCATTGCATGGGCAGTATTTATCAAAGGAAATGAATCAGATCATATATCAACCAAAGAACATTTATAGGAGGGACAGATCATGAAATATATTGAACTCAGCCATTATGTAAAAGACGGACTTATTTCTTACCCAGGTATGCCTCCGGTGGAAATATCCGCCTATATGACACGTGAAGAATGCGGCGCGGCTTTTGGAGCCACTGGTGCGGCAATGCTGGACCAGATCAAAATGGTCAATATCAGCGGAACTTATATCGATGCACCTTACCACCGTTTTGAGGATGGATACAAGATCGGTGATATTCCTCTGGAAAAGCTGATTGATCTGGATACATATGTGATACACATTGATCCCCAAAAAGGATACTTTGACATTGATGATTTTCAGAAGCTGTCAGATGAGGATCTGGAAGGAGTTGCTGTCCTGTGCCACAGCGGACATGATAGGAAATTTATGACTCCGGATTATGAAAAAAATGTACCTTATATTACGCTGGAAGCGGCACAATGGCTGATGGGACGGGGAGTTGCGGTCGTAGGTATCGATTCCCAGCTCGTAGATAATTTCAACGAAAAAGATAATCCGGATTATCCTGGAGATGTTGTACACGATGAAATACTCAGTCATCTCTCCGTGATCTGCGAAGATATGATTAATCTCGGACAGCTCCCCGATAAAGGCGCCCGTCTATATGTGGTTCCGATCAGGGTAGCTATGGCGAGTTTCCCTGCCCGTGTGTTCGCAATAGTGGATGAAAACGACGGCAGCACTCTCTTATAGTTCTTCATAGGAACAGTAGGACTGCAGTTTTTCCGGGTCGAGGATTCTGATCTTTCCCCTTGAGGTCTGTATCACATTTTCGTTACGGAGTAACTGATAGACTCTTGCCACCTGTATTTTTGAGATGCCGCTCAGTTCAGTGATATCATCCTGACTGATCCGAAGTGTATGATTTCTGCAGAGTGAAGTGTTCATAAGCCCATACAGTACGTTACTCACTTTTGAAAGAGAATTGTCACTGGACAGGGAAGCAATCTCAAAAAACAGATAGCTGGTAAAATCACAGTAATGCTCCATCATCCTAAGCCCCAGGTCTTGATTAGAGAGGAACATTTCTCTGAGGACGCAATAATCGAATTCATATGCTTCAACTTCCGTGTAAGCCTGTTCTACCATAGCATATTCCATATCATAGTAGTGATGATCCATACCAAGCGGAAATAGTGATCCGGGTCCAAACAGTGCGACGATCTTTTCCTTTCCACACTCATGGCCAATAGACAGTTTCATGACACCACTTTTAATATAGTATCCATATTTTAATGTTTCGCTCTGAGCGCTCAGGATATCGCCTTTTTGATAACGCCTTCGGACACATTCATGCTGAAGAATAAAATCTTCAAATTCCAGGAAGTCGCCTTCGAAGTAGTATTTCGACATGATCAGCCTGTACATAACACGTTCACTCCTCACAAAAGTATTTGTTATATTTTATCAGGCTGTTTTGCCCGTCTGCAACAGTAAATAAAAAATAATGACTTATATATCATTTGAAATATAAGAGTGACCAAAAACGGATTACTATTATAAAAGAGTAAGATATATTCAGGAGGGTAACAGTACATGAATAATTTCCCACATTTATTTCAGGAAGGACAGATTGGAAATCTTGTTTTAAAAAACCGGATCGTAATGCCTGCACTGGAGATCCTCGCGGCAGGTTTCAACGGCGAGATGTCAGACGATCTGATCACATTTTATGAAAAGCGCGCAAAAGCAGGCACCGGTCTGATCATCACGGCATATGCAAGTGTAGACGATGAATTCTGTCAGTCATTTGAAGGCGCTCAGCTGAAACTCACTCACCCCAAGCATACTTCCGGGATGACAAAACTGGCCCGCACAATACACAAATACGAGACCAAAGTCATGGTTCAGCTCTACATGGCGGGCCGTCAGGCGGTTCCTTCTGCCATCACCGGAAAACGGATGGTTTCCCCCAGCCCGATCGGTTATTCGCTTCATGATCAGATTCCTGAGGAAATGACCCGGGAGGAGATCAAACAGGCTGTTAAGAAGTTCGGGAAAGCAGCTAAAATCCTTAAAGATGCGATGATAGACGGAGTGGAGATCCTGGCCGCCGGCGGATATCTTATCAATCAGTTCCTGAGTCCTTATTCCAATCAGAGAACTGATGAATACGGCGGTTCTTTTGAAAACCGCATCCGCTTTCTGATGGAAGTGATCGCGGAAGTCCGTGCTGTCTGCGGTCCGAAATATCCGATCAGCGTAAGGTTCAGCGCAGACGAGTTCACCAAAGGCGGCTATGGTCTGGAAGAAGGTATCCGGATCGCAAAAACCTGTGAAGCGGCAGGCGTTGACTGCCTGAATGTAAACAATGGCAATCAGGAATGCCGCTATACGATTATTGAGCCTACTCCTTTTAAGCCAGGCTGGAAGTCATATATCACCAAGGCTGTAAAGGATGCCGTCAGTATTCCGGTCATCTCAACAAATGTTATAAAGAAACCGGAACAGGCCGAGCATTTCCTGGCGGAAGGTATCATGGACTTTGCTGCTGTAGGCCGGGGAATGTATGCGGACGGTGAATGGACAAAAAAAGCATACAAAGGCCGTTCCGAGGATATCAAGCCCTGTATAGGGTGTCTGTACTGCCTGGATCAGACTGCTTTATTCCGACGCAGCACCTGCGCCGTAAATGGAACTTCTGCAAGAGAAAATGAATTTCCACCCCTTCAAAAAGATCTGACCGGCAGGACGATCGTTGTAGTCGGAGCCGGTCCCTCCGGAATGGAAGCTGCGCTTGTCTGTAAAAACCGGGGAGCAGACGTTATTGTGTTTGAAAAGTCAGATCATATCGGAGGCGCTGCGGAGCTGGGAACAAGAACGCCGGATAAGGAGGCTCTTAAAGCACTTGTCACCTACTATGAGGTTCAGGCGGAAAAGGAAAATCTGGATATTCGTTTTAATTCGGTGGCAACCGTTGACCTGATCAGGAAATGCAGCCCATATGCCGTATTTGTCGGGACAGGAGCAAAACCTATGATCCCGCCGATTCCGGGGATCGACTCGGCAGAATATCTGACCGTTCAGGAAGCTCTGGATTATTCCTTCAGGTCGGAAGGGAAAAAGATCGCAGTGATCGGGGGCGGAATGACCGGATGTAAAGTTGCAGAACATTTCGCAATGATAGGAAATGACGTTACGCTTATTGAAATGCAGGCAAAGCTGGCCCCTGAAGTCAGCCCGGACAATCTGGTTACTGTTCTGAAACACCTCAGGGAGCATGATGCAAGGATTCTCACATCCCATAGACTGACAGCTATCGAGAATGGAAAAGTTATTGTCAAAAATAAGGAAAACAATACGACTTCAGAGATTCCGGCAGATTATATCATCATGTCTCTCGGAAACCGGCCTGACAACGGTCTTTATAAGGAACTGAAAGAACATTTCGAAAAAGTATACGTGATCGGAGATGCTCTGCAGATCGGCAGGATTGCCAATGCAGTCCACACCGGATTCGAAAGAGCCTACACTTTGGAGTAGGATAAAAAGGAATCGTATAAATGAACAGCATTATATAAACAAATATCAATCTATCTATGGAGGTAATTAGTTATGCAGTACGAGTGTAAAATAACAGTGTTGGAGACAAAAGTATTCCCTGATTATCAGGAAAAATATCTTGCAGATCCAAAATCAGGGCCATGTCCGTTTTTTAAGGCAGGAGATACATTCGTTTTAAAAAGAACAAATGAGCAGGATGATTTTTATCATTTGATGAACGGAAAGTTCTGCGGCGAAGCGTGGGATGCCATCAGCAGATATGTGTATGCAGCCCTGCAGGGCGGTTCTATCATGCGCAAATGGACCAATGACGACAGAATGATGATCGCATGCTGTAATGACGGTACAAGGCCAGTAATCTTTAAGATTGAAAGAATCGATATTCCTGAAACAGAGGAAGAAAAAGAGTGGCTTGAAAAACAGAATTTCAAAAACAGTATGGATGATGCCTATACAGGGTGAACTACTCGGCAATTGAATAGCCGAGCATCCGGATGCGCGGACTAAGCCGCGACGGGGTGCGTCCATGACACCGCTACTGCTGCTCAAATGAGCTACACAGCTACCTTTACCACCACAGGGGCGCCCTTGGGAAGTGCCGGGATATTTGTGGTAATGTGTTTCGCCGCCAGATACTTTCTCAGGATATTGTATGCGCCAACCACATCCGCATTCCAGAGATGATCGCCATCCCGATAGAGACCGCGCATAACCCGGTTCTCTCCAGCGGCATATCTCTTAGAGACCTTCGGCGCCAGCGGGCTGCACTGGCTGGTATAAGATTCCTCCTGACGGACCAATCGAATCCCGTAAAGCGCAAGCTTATACTCCAGCATCTTATAGATCTTCTCGTAGGGGAATGCATGCAGCTGCTGGTTTGCCTGGACGCCCAGATCCTTGTCCTTACGGATACCCTTGATATTGCCGATTACAACCGTATTGATCTGGCGTTCATGGCAGTAGTCGGCGATGTACCGGGTGTTTTTGTGGAGATCGTCCAGAACGCAATTATTCTTCTTCTCGTAGAGCCGGCTGACGTGCGTGGAACCCTTTGGATGCTTAATGCCCCCCGCCGATTGCCGGGCGTACCACTGGGACTGCACCCGGGCGATCTCCTTGTCGTACTTCCGGCAGACGGAAAGATACTTTCGTCCAATGATGAAGGAACTTCCGTACGTGGAATCCAGGCAAGTCATCAGGTTATGGACGCCGACATCTATCGACAGGTATTTGCCGTTGTCCGGGAGAAACGGAACGTCAGGAACCTCATAGACCACAATGATCCGGCACTCTCCGTCTTCCGGAGGATACACATGGATCTGTTTGATGTTATCAGCGTTCTCAAAAACAGAGCTTTTGAGATAGAGAAATTGGGCGCTGATTCCATACATGGATTCCATGTGATCCCTCAGCCGCTTTGGAATGGTGAACCGGACCGTATCGGACCCGCTTTCATGCTTGAGCCCTTTCTGCATGTAGGTAATCGGGATATTCTCGTTCTTGTATCTGGGTGGATGAGGGTTCTCCACCCCACCGGTCTTAAGCAGGGGAAAGAACGACTTCCATGCCTGCCCCAGGAGTTTGCATACCTCCTGGGCTGTTTGGGACGGAAGAGACTTATACCAGATGTTCTGCTTATGCACCTTCTTCTGGTAGTACCAGTCCGGAAACTTCTCCAACCCCAACTCCTGATAGTGTCTGCGTTCGTAATTGAGCACGTTCCAGAGTTTTGACGCCGCATAGTTCATATGAGCAAGATAATTCGCCTGCATATCTGTCAGACGAATGGTGGTCTTCTTCGACAAAAGCATACGGCAGACCTCCTTCCTTAATAAGACTTGGATTGCTGCTCAATATACCGGCGAATGTTTTCCTCGGAAACGGAGCCAATCGTCTCCACATAATAGCTGTGGTTCCAAAGCTCGCCCTTCCAGAGCTGGTCCCGGAGTTCGGGGTGCAGTTCAAAAAGTTTCCGTCCGGTAATTCCCTTCAGGTATTTCATAAGCTGGGTGATGGACAGTTTGGGCGGTGCGGAAAGGAAGCAATGAACATGATCCATTTCTCCGACTTCGAAGAGATGCACGGTAAAGCCTTTGTCGAGTGCAATCTCATGGGCCAGCCGCTTCAGGTCCGCTTCTATTGATGGGACAGGAAAGAATGGCTTACCTTCGACGGAAGTACACCCCCATTTACAGGGTATGAAAAGCAGCTGCCGGATGGATGGCAGGATGAACCTGTTATGAAAGCGGTGAGAAAAGCAATAAGGAAGATTTACGGGAAAATCGATAAATGAACACAGACTGTATACAAAAAGGGGAACTCAGTTCCCTTTTTTTGTTGTTTTTGTTAGGATAGATTTCACAAAATGTTCACGAAGGCCGAACACCCATATTTTATTTAGTGCTATTTTAAGAAGGAGTGTGATTACACTTGAGACGAAAGAATTTGATCCTCGGTGCTTGTGCCATTGCAGCGGCCCTCTTTTTCGCCGCACCTGCGCTCCCGTTATCGGACGCGGGTGACGGCTTAGTCGTGACTGCCTACGCGGCGCAGACGCTGGGAGAATGCACGGCGAAGCTGTCCAATACTTCGTCAGGCATTAAGGTTAGCTGGAACGAGGTTGACGGTGCGTCTTCCTATTCCATCTACAGGAAGACGGGGAGCGGCAGCTTCTCTAAGGTGACAAGCGTCACCGGTACATCATGGGTAGACGAGTCCGCTGTAGGCGGCACGACCTACACCTACTATGTGCAGCCGGTCAGCGGCAGCAATACCGGAACCTATGTGTCAGCCACTATCACGAGGCTGGAGAACGTGAAGCCCACGCTTCTGAACACATCCTCCGGCGTGAAGGTATCATGGAGCAAAGTGACTGGCGCGGATTCCTACGCCGTCTACCGCAAGGAATCCGGCGGGTCCTATGAATGCATCGGGGAGACCACGTCCCTGACGTTTACGGACACCACGGTGGTCTCCGGTACGAAGTACAACTATTACATCCGTTCCTACGCCGGCAATTACCAGAGTGGATACTCCTCTGCAGTCATTGTGCGCTTGGACAACCCGGTCATCTCTCTTAGTAACAAATCCGCAGGGATAAAGATCTCATGGAGCAAGATTACCGGAGCGGCCTCCTATAACGTCTACCGGAAGGCCAGCGGGGAATCCTCCTACACGCTGATCGGCTCCACGACTGGCACTTCCTATACGGATGAGACCGCGAAAGCAGGGGTTTTATACCGCTACTATGCCCGTGCGGTAAGCGGAAGCTACCACAGTGGATACGCCTCGCAGCAGATCCGGCGCCTGGCAGCCGTGACGGTGTCAGCTTATAACTCATCCGCAGGCGTGAAACTGTCGTGGACGAAATCTGCAGGAGCGGAATCTTACAAGGTGTACCGGAAGGTATATGGAACTAGTACCTATACGCAGATCGGGGAGACGGAAGATCTGTCTTACACCGACACAA
>CAZJRY010000017.1:5459-27439 GCA_964548625.1 uncultured Mediterraneibacter sp. | reverse complement strand
ATGCGCATCCCAGCAATGATGTGGCCACCATAGCAACACAAAGCAGTATAGTTAACAGTTTCTTTTTCATAGTTGCCCTCCTTTATATTTTTTTATTTTCTACAGAGTGTGTGCCCTCTGATAGATTCATTAATAAAAATAGGATTCCGCTGTAGTTAAACGTTTTATACCCATTTTAAAAAAATATACCTCTCTATCTGTTCATTTTCTTTAGATAAGTTTATCATAATTTTATAATAATTTCAAGCATTTTTGAAACGTTTAATATGGTAAAACTGCACAATATATTTTTTTCTGTATGGTAGAATATACCAATATTCCTTTATCAAAAACAGAATCCTAAAACTTTTCTTTCATCCACACAAGCATTTCCCCCGGACTGCGATTACCCCAATATGCATAAGGAACCGCCCGGATCTTCACATCCTCAAAGCAACATTTCTTCTCACTATACAACTGATTCTCGTCCCATCCCTGTTCTGACAGCCGTTCACCGGACAATTCAATTACAGTCGTTCCATTCAGAAGATCAGACCTGTAAACTTCTTTCAATTCCTGATCCGCAGAAACAAACAACCCCGGAAGATTTTTCCCGTTATCACACTCTTCCAGACAATATACAACCGGGCCCTTCATCAGTGCAATTTTCCCCGAGTCCTCTCTTACTTTCGGATTTGCCCTGACAAACCTGGGGGACACATCAAAATTCAATTCGATTTCTATCGTCTTTTCGTCAATATTTTCTATATACAGGTATCCCTTTACCACATTTTTCTCATGTTCTTCTACTCCGTTTATTTTCACGCTGTAGTTTCCCGCATACTCTGGAATTCGAAGACCGGCGTGATATGCTCCCCTATCTCCCTCATATGTCATCCGGATCCTGATATATCCGCTTCTGGTCAGATCACTCTCCATCTCGACAGCTACTGTTCCGCCTTTAACGCCGGCTTCTATCCTGCCGGAAATATAAAGATTAATATACACCATCGAATCACTTATATCCGTAAAGCAGATATACTGTCCGAGCGATGCCAGTGTCCTCGCTATATTCGGAGGACAGCAGGCCACGCCAAACCATTTCTGCCGCACGGGTTTTATATGCTCTTTCGAGGTCCTCGGGATGCAGTTATCCGGCCACACTTCCATAGGATTTACATAAAAAAAACTTTTTCCATCCATCGCGATTCCCGCGAGCACCGTATTGTAGAGCGCTTTCTCTGCCACATCCATATACGACGCGTCTCTTGTGATCTGGGCCATCCTCCTCGCGAAAAGCGCAAGTCCTATAGACGCGCAGCTTTCTGAATAATTACAATTATTCGGGAGATCATAATCTGTCGTAAACCTTTCAAGGAGCCCTGAAGATCCGATACTTCCTGTAATATACATCTGCTTTCCTGTCATGTCGGTCCACAAAGTCCTGCATGCGTCTAAAAGCTCTTCGTCTTCATAAAGATAAGCGAGATCAGCCATCGCGCAATACATATACACCGCTCTTACCGCGTGTCCCTCCGCTTTTTTCTGCTCCCTGACAGGACGATCCGACTGGGAATAAACCGGATCATAATCGACAAATTCCGGAAACAGCTGCTGATACGTACCTTTCTTTTCCTCTTCAAGAAAATAATTTTCTCCCAAACCACGGATGTCTATAAAATATTTTGCTGTCTCAAGATACTTTTTATCGCCTGTTACATCGTACAGCCTGACCAACGCCAGTTCAATCTCCTGATGTCCGGGATATCCATGTATTTTTCCTTCTTCCGGACCGAAAGTATCTGTGATCAAATCCGCGAATTTCTGCACAATACGCAGAAATTGCTCTTTTCCTGTGGCTTGGTAATAAGCAACCGCAGCCTCGATCAGGTGTCCTGCCGTATAAAGTTCGTGTCCTTCTTTCAGGTTTGTCCATCTCAGAGAAGGGTTTTTGAGTGTAAAATACGTATTGATATATCCGTCCTCACACTGCGCCTTTCCGATGAGCCGGATAGTCTCGTCAGCAAGCTCTTCCAATTCACTGTCCGGAGAAACGGCAAGAGAATACGCTACGGCTTCCAGCCATTTCGCCACATCTGTATCCTGAAAGACCGCTCCTTCAAAATCCCCCTCCGCTTCTCCAGCCGCAATCTTAAAATTCTGTATACAGTGACTTGTCTCCGCTCCTTCCAGACGATCATTTAATATATCCCACTGATAGGGGATCAAAACTTTCTTTACCAACCGGATATAGCGGTTCCAAAAAGGATCGTCGATATGTACACATTTTAATGAAACAATATTCAGCTTTTTCCTCATTTTTGTCCTTCCATGCATTCTTTTTTACTATCTAACGAATAATATGTGCCAACTGTTTTTCTTGCATAGAAAATTTTAACAAAATTATCTATCAGATGCAATCTTTTTTTGACAGAATAGGCCTTTAACTAAAAGAACTCCTTATCGACTTATGTTAAGGTTTACGACCGATTTCCGGATCAGCAGTCTGCATGTTTCCCTCTCGATTTTGACTTTTGAACTTCTCTGTTCATTCTCAACTTTCTTCCTTTCTTTTCCTTCGATCATATCGATCACAACCCGGCAGGCCCTGTATCCGAGATCACTCAGGGGAAGCTCAATCGTTGTAAGAGGCGGGCTGTAATAATTGGACAATTCCCTGTTGTCGTATCCCACGACCGATATATCTCGTCCCGGAACAATACCCTTTTCCGATAGCCTGTCATATACGCCGCCTGCCATGATATCATTCATGCAGAAAATCGCTGATACTCCTTTTCCGAGCAGATAATCTGTATTCCGATATCCGCTTTCTCTTGTCCAGTCACCCTCCACCACAAACTCCGGATCAAAACAGATATTATGGTTGTAGAGAGCTTTCTGATATCCCAAAAGTCTGTCGTGAGTATGAATACTGTTCTCCTTGCCCATGATTACCCCGATCAGCTTGTGCCCCATCTCCGCCAGATAATTGATCAGGGAACAGGCTCCTTTTTTATCATCCACAACAACCGACGGATATTTTTCGGACTGACTGTATCCGTATGCCATGCAGGCCGGAACCGTCAGTTCCCGGGGCAGACAGCTCAGAAATCTTTCATGGGACGTAACATAGATAATTCCATCCACTTGATTCGATAACAGCTCCTTTATTTCTTTTTCCACAATCCCGAAAAAAAAGGTATCCGTATAATATGTGTCCTCATACTTTTTATACAGTCGGAGATTCGTCAGCAAAATATGATATCCCTTTTCCTCGCAGCAACTCGTAATTCCGTCAATAATCGCCGGGGCACAGAACACGGTAATATCTTCGACAATGACCCCAATCGTTCTCGTTTTTTTCAATTTAAGATTCTTTGCAATTGTATTGGGCGTATAATTCAGTTTCTCAGCAGCCTGCAGCACACGCTTTCTTGTCTTCTCGCTTGCATTTGGCTTTCCGTTCAGTATATTTGAAACCGTCGCAATTGACACATTACATTCCTTGGCGATTTCTTTGATCGTTACCATAGATTGTTTCCTCTCATAAGTCAGCAAATTACTTCCTTGAAATATGATTCTTAATATACATCATAATTCTGAGTTTTTTATTTTCACTATCATATCATATTTTATAAGCAATTTCTATTTTAGCAACAAAAATGCCCCGCAAGGCAGATACATTATTATCTATATCTGTCCTGCGGGGAGCATATTTTCATTCTGTCCGGAGATTCTATCTGTTTTTTCTGCGTCTTCTATATATATGCCATGCACCGCCTGCCACCGCAAGTGCTACAACGGCTGTTGCCGCAAATAACGCAACCGGTGTATTGTCGCCGGTCTGAACAGAGTCACCGGTCTGACTTTCTTCAGACGTACCGGACGTGCTTCCGTCCAAATCATTTTCGGAAGTGCTGCTCTGACCGCCATCCTGCTGCCCTTCTCCAGACTCCGCTTCTTCTCCGCTCTCGGCGGAAACTTTCACAAGGCTGTCAATCGCGTCTTTCAGCGCCTCTGCTCTTGCATCAATATCTTCCTGCGTCGCATCCTGATCATTCGCAATATTCAGCGCATCTGCAAGAGCAGACTGAAGCACCGCCCAGCTTTCTGCCGTGTAATCATTCTCATCCAACTTCTGGGCCTGCGCAATATATTCACGAATTGTGTCAAGTTCGACATCCTCACGCGCTTTCTCAAGAGAATCTATCGCCGCCCTCAGCGCGTCTGCCGCGCTGTCGATTTCATCCTGTGTCGCGTTTTCAGCCACATAGACGAACTGTGCCTGTGCAAAAGCATCTGAGAACGCAGACCATGACTCTTCCGTATAATCAATTTGCGCAAAAGTCTCACCCCGGGCAATCAGCTCGCCCAACACTGTTTTGTCCGTCTCATCCGGCGGCTGCGTCTCTCCAGACTCACCCGCTGGTTCAAGCGCTCCCATTGCCTCATTCAGAAGCGCAGTTGCATTATCAACAGTCTCCTGGGTTGCCGACTCGTTATCCGCTACTGCCTGCGCCTTTGCAAGCGCTCTCGCAAATGTATCCCATGTCTCTGCCGTGTAGTCTTCTTCCACTCTGTTCAGCGCTTCCTCAATCGCCGCATTCAGCGCATCTTTATTTGCCGTTGTCCCCTCTTCTTCATCGTCCGCATATCTGCCGTATACCTTCCATTCGATAATACCGACTCCATGGGCCGGATCCGAATCATTCATATACTGAGGAACAAGCGTCAGCCGGATCGCTGTTGTCGTAATATTTGCAAGTTTTATTGTATTGTATTCATTCAATACGCAGCTCAGTTCCTGGGCCTCTTCAGCCGCAACCCACTCGCCGTCCTCGTTCAGGTACTCGACGCTGACACTTTCCGGTTCAACAAATCCGGATCCATCAGCAAAATAGTAAATGTCCATACTGCTGATCTCCACCGTCTGATCCCATGTGTAGCTTACCCACGCATTCTGTGTAATACCGTCCACATACCGGTCATGCCAGTTATGCCAGGTGCCATTTGATGTATCATAGGAATCGGCCGGATCATATCCATCGTTCAATGTCGCAAGTCCGCCGAGGTCATCTACATAATCGCAGATCCCGTCTGCCGTCGCGTCCGGCGCGATATTGTCATAGAGCGGCTCCTCATCTGTTCCTACAAGAGCATTGATCGCTCTTACAAGCGCTTTCCTCGCACTTTCAACTTCCTCAACAGTAGCCGCTTCATTCTCCGCAACTTCCAGAGCTTTTTCAAGTGCGGTCGTCAGTGTTTTCCACGAGGATGCCGTGTAATCTTCTTCGTTTCTGCTCTGCGCGTCTTCGATCGCTTCATATAACGCACTCTTATCCGCCACCTCATATCCGTATACTTTCCACTCGATCACACCGACACCGTGGGCCGGATCACCATCGCTCATGTATTGCGGCGTCATAGTCAGCCGCAGGGCCGAAGTTCGTATGCTTCCAAGATCTGTCGTATTATACTGGTCCGCTGTGCAGTTAGATTCCGCATCTATTGTCACCCATTCGCCGTTCTCATCCAGATACTCGAATGTCACGGACTCGGGCATCTGAATGCCACTACCGTCAGAGAAATAGTAAACATCCGTACTTTCCAGGATCACCGGACTCTCCCATGTATACATGATCCACGCATTCTGTACTTCTCCGTCAGAGTCATATCTGTCATTCCAGTTATGCCAGGTACCATTTGATGTATCGGAGGAACTTTCCGGATCAATGTTGTCATTCAACGTTGCAAGTCCCCCCAGATCTGATACATAGTCGCAGATCCCTGTAGCCGTCGCAAGCGGAGCGATATTCTTATCTTCCGGCATAAGCTCCAGATTATTCTGCGCCTTTACAAGCAGCGCAAGCGCCGCGTCCACTTCTGCCTGGCTCGCGTTTTCTTCTTCCAGTATTGTCCTTGCGGTCTCCAGAGCCTCTTCAAATGCAGCCCAGCTCTCTTCTGTATAAATACTGGAATCTTCTACTTCCGCATCGGCAATCGCCGCTTCAAGTGCTGTCTTGTCAATCACGGCCGATGCACTCGTACCGTAAACTTTCCATTCCATAATGCCGATGCCATTGTAGTCATTTCTCTGTTTCATAAGTGTCACACGGAAAGATGTAGTTGTTACTTCATCAAATGTCGTATTATTAAATCCGTCCATCTCAGTTTCGTAGGCAGACGCATTTTCTACCTGCTGCCAATTGCCGTCACTGTCGAGATATTCATAATAATACTCACTTGGAACAAGAATCCCTCCGCTTGTATAATCGCCTTCGTCTCCATCATACCAGAAATAAATATCCGCGCTGCTTAAAGTAACTTCCGAACTCCACGTATAGGTTACAGTCTCGTAACTGCTCGTATTCCCCCATGTACCATATCTCGGTATGTCAGGATCATAGGAATCCTCCGGAATCTGTCCGTCGTTTACCGCGCTCAGGCTCTCCCATGAAGACACAAAACTTGTAGACGCTGTCGCGCTGTAGGCAAGATTGCCGTCGGTCGTGGGCAGGTTCGAAATAATTCTCGCAAGAATCGCTGCCGCCAGATCAATCTCCTCCTGCGTAGCATTACTGTCATCATAAACTGCCTGTGCTGTTTCCAGCGCTGCTTCGAACTCCGCAATCTGTTCCTCTGTTGCCGAAAACAGAGAAAGATCCAGATTATTCGCACTATTTATGACACGGTTGAGCTGTGTCTTGTCAACAACTTCATCCGCATATCCCATAATCTGCCACTCGATCACGCCGACCCCCAGCGTACTTGGCGTCATATACATACGGATTGCAGTCGTTGTGACCGGATCAAAGGTAGTAACGTTATACTGGTTCAGAGCCGTACCGTATCCTACTGCATTTGTCACTTCGCGCCATTCGCCGTTTTCATCAAGATACTCCAGCCATACTTCATCCGGCACAAAGTTTCCATCCGTATAATAGTATGCATTCGATTGATAGATTGTTACCGGATTTTCCCACGTGTACTGCACCCATGCCAGCGAACCGTTATCACCAAGCCAGTTATGCCATACGCCGTGGGACGTATCTCTTGAGCTCGTCGGATCATAACCGTCATTCAGTCCTGCCACGCCGCCGAGATCCTCAGGAGTATCAATAATCGCGCTGGGAATTGCAAACAACGCGACATTCTGCGCTTCTCCCTCGACAACCATCACAGTCACTTCCACTTTTATGTCGGTTCCTTCAACAACGCCTCCCACAGTAAAGGTTCCCGCCTCCGCGTATGATTCCTCATCGACGGCATCCCATTCAACCGCACTTTCCCGACGCGTTGCATCCGGATAAATCACAGTCATCGTATCCGGAAGTTCCGGAGCTTCTCCTACACCTGTGAGCACAGTTCCATACCGTTCCACTCCGTCTACATTCCCGGTCATCTCCAGCGTAATATCCTGATACGTGGAAATATCCTCGTCGTAAGCGGTAGACTGCCTGTCCGTAACCGTGAGCCGGATTGTATAAGTCCCCGGTACATATGCCTTCATCACCGCTTCTGTCTGATCCGCATCCGCAATTATAGCGTTTCCGCCTTCCGGCTGCTCAACTACGGACCACTCATACTCCAGTTCATTTCCGTACACAGAATCGCCTGAAGCAGAACCTGAGAGTTCAGCTACTGTTGTATTGGTCGGATGCTGTGTTGCCGTTGCGCTCTCGATCACCGGTGCGGACTTCTCCGGACCTTCCCCTATTACAATCTCGATCTCCCGCTCTACGGACAACTCGCCGTCGCTTACCGTCAGCTTAACTGTATAGGTGCCTTCCAGATCCGCCGTAACCTCCGCATAACGTCTGTCTGTATTATCAAATGTCAGGGTTCCGCCTTCCGGCGCTTCTGTCACTTCCCACTGATAGATCAGAGTTCCGTCCGGCGCTCCATCGTCATAGGCATATGTCTCAATCCTGAACGGAACAAGCGCCTGGGGATCTTCCTCCACTGTCAGAGAATAGATCGCCGGAGCTGTATTTTCTCCGCCGTCCATCTTCTCAATCGTAATCTGTGCCGTGCTTCCCTCCGGGACAAGAGCGTATGCCGTCCCTTCGTTTCCGGATACATAACACTGTCCGCAGATATTTCCGTCTACTTTCACACTGTAATAACCGTCTTCCACGCCCTCGCCGCTGATCACGATCTTAGAAAGGTGAGCCGTTCCCGTGAGATTACTGACTGAAAGATCAAAATAAGTTCCGTTTCCATCAATTACGGCAGATATAACTGAATCCTGTTCCATCTCAACATACACCTTGTCGTCAATGACATTGATCCGTTTCCCGAATCCGTCTTCCGGTATAATTGTGTAGAGCGTACCGCTCTTCGAAACTTCGCTTCCATATCCGGTCAGCCCGAATACTTCATCTGTCGCCACATCGGCGCTGATACTCAGGAGCGAACCGTAAAGACCTTCCTCACTCTCGCCGGAGAAATCATTCCAGCCATTATTCATGACTCGCGTTCCGCCGTCATTTACATTCTGCGCCCCTACTCCGCCTTTTGACATCGTATATCTCCAGCTTACACTGCCAATACTGTCAGCCGAAATCTGTCCCATATTTACCGCATTAAAGTTGGATAATTTTGCCGCGTAACTTAAACGCTCCGCCCATGCGGTTGTAGAAGTATCCCAGTCTGTCTCTTCATAACGCAGCCAGTCGTCCATAATATATCCTGCCAGGGATGCGGTATACTGGAAGTTCCACCAACTCTCGCCACCCCGGAATACCGGATCCGCATACTGGTACCATGTCGGCTGGATCCCGCGCATTGCCCTTGTCTTCCAGTCAGCTTTTTCCATATTCTCAAGAGCATCCTCGGTATATTCACTGTCTGGATAATATTCCCGAAGCGCCTTTGCCGCCGAATACGCGCCCTCTTCTCCTGTATTATCATATTCAAACTCTGATCCATAAGGGTAAGAAGCTGTGGCCATATTAGTTCCTTTTCGCAAAGCGAACAGATTCTGAAGATTATCCGCCTCTTCTGTCATACCTTCATCACGAAGAGCCTCTATCATATCCGGGATCTGCTGCTCTCCGTAGAAACCGATCGCGCTGCTGCCGACTGCATTATAATAAATTCCGTATGCCTTCTCCAGATACCACTCCGGAGACTCCCTGTAATCGATCAGATCAGGATACGCCTTCTCGATCCGGTACATATTGAAGAATGCCGTAGCCTCCATCACTTGAGAATACGTCCTTGTATATGGAGATGATGTATCACTGTAAATACCGGAAGCGCTCAGATAATTTGCAACTGTATAAGTATCCTGCGTATTAGCCATATAGCTTTCCCACATGAAATCGATCAGATATTTCTCAATCGACTCTACCTCATCGGCCTCCGGAAGCATATAATTTTTCATAGTCATGAAATTAATATTGTCATGACTCCAGTCATCGCCCCAATGGGTCTGCTGCGTTGTATCTATTCCGCTTGAAAGATACCAGTCGCTGTATATACCGTAGGTTAAACTGTCCGGATCGTTATCCTGAGTCTCTTCAACCATAAAATCGGAATGTGTATTCACGATCTCATCCAATTCTTCCAGAACGTTAAACTCAAACTGGGTAAACTTCTCTTCACCGTCAAGCTTGTATTCCACACGCACGCTGTTGTTGCCTATGCAGCCGAATGTCAGATTATAAATATGGTGTTCTTCACCGTCTACCACATTTGTCTCAACGTACTCGGCAGAATCCGTATCGGAATGTTCCACATCGGTAGAATTATTTACCAGACCTTCCGTCTGTTCCGGAATATGTTCTTCGTCATACGGATCATTTTCATGTATACACTGTATTTCTACCGAGAGATCCGTAATCCGGCTTGAGTCATAATGAAGATCCAGTTGTGTGGTCATATTAATCGCAGTCTGGAATCCGGGTACGGCAACTGCATCGATCATTCCTGAATTATACAGAATCGAACGCAGATTATTCTCACGTTCTTCCACATCCGACGATGTATCATCCTCCTCACTGTCCGCTGTTACCGCCGAAAACCTGAACGAATATGACTGGCTTTCACCCGGCGCCAAAACAAGACTTGTCGCGTCTGTATAGTAACCGCGCCCGGTTTTCTGAATATCTTTGGAATGGATATAATATACGCTCAGTCCCGGATACCAGCCGCCGCTGTCACTGGTCCAGTTCTGATATGTACTTTCGGAACGTGTTCCAACTATTCCGTTTACCGACCCTGTCCACTGATCGATATACTCAATCCTTGCACCAGTCTCGACGACCGGAGTAAATAAGATGTAATCTCCTTCGCCGCTGCAGCGGATCGCATAAGCATATCCACTGTCTGCACCTGCGAATGTATGTACTGTCACACGGTTGTTATACGTGTCGCTTGTGGTCGAATACTTGTTGTTCCACGGCATTGGAAGTCCCACGTCTCCAAATTCGATATATTCATCACTCGTATTCTCCAATGTGATCGTCCAGAGAAGGGAACCGTCATCCGTATCTGTATCGTACACAGATGTAACGTCAAATCCTTTCATGGTCCTCTCATCCGTGGAATCCAGCTCCTGTCCTATAAACTTGATCTCAACACTGTCTTCGTTTACCGTTTTCTCAATGTAGGGATTGGACTCCAGATTTTCTGTGGCATTGGAGTATGTGGTAGATCCACCTGCCGCCAGTGTCTTATTTGTGTCCACCTCTGTGAATCCTGAGTTATCATCCGGAAATGTTCCATCCTCACTTGTTCTGTAAGAGAAAATCATCTCTCCCATCCACTGGTGGGCTTCGTTGTTCTGCGAACTTGTGTCATTTGGCAAAACAAAATTCACCTCGTTGCCCCCGCTGTTCAGATTATCATTAATCGTCAAAGACGATATCTGTCCCAGATCGCCGATGGATACCGTAAGTGTATCATTGGAAATCTCATCCGAAGACGGAGCAGCTTCCGCTGTCGTAACAGATCCCGGCAGAACGCCGAGCATAGAAATCACCATAGCAGAGGACAACGCTACTGAGACACATCGTCTCTTCACTGCATGTCCTTTTTTTTCCATAATTATCTTTTCCTTCCTTTTTCTTCTCCTCCTTCGTCCCCCGTCTCTGATGAAACGGCGAAAATGATATCAGAAACATCGGACAAAACTGACAGGCTACTCAACTGTTTTCTTTTTTCATCACCTCTTCCTACTGTTTATTTTTTCTATATTTGGGATAAGTCTATCATAAAATCAAAATTGACTCAATAGATATTTAAAACGTTTAACTAGATAAAATTGCACAAATTTTATCGGTTTATAAACCGATTTATGCTTTATTTATGCATATTATACAATTTTTCTTATTCTTCTATGGCAAAACATACCAAATAAGGCGAAGAGCAAATGAATGATTCAGCCGAATCAGAACTCCACTTATATAGCAGAATAAGCCCGCCATATGGCGAGCTTATTCTGTATGCTTATTAGAAAGATGTCGCTAATTTACATTTTCAGGGCAATCCCATCCGCCTGACGGACAGGGATTAAGATCAGCCTGAATATCTCACATAGATCATACCGCTCTGAACCGAACTGATCTTGACCACATCGCCGGTATGAGGAGCATGGATCATCTGTCCGTCCCCGATGTAAATCCCGCAATGGGAAGAACTTACGCAGATGTCACCCGGCTGCGGATCGCTTACCTGCGTCCATGTAATGATGCTGTAAGTCGTCCATGTATGTACATACTGTCCGGTAATACAGTAGCTTACAAGCCCGGAACAGTCAAACGAATCCGGTCCTGCCGCGCCCCACACATAAGGGCATCCGAGTTTACTGTAAGCACGGCTTACAATAGTGCTCCCACTGACAGTCCCCGAAGAGCTGCTTGTGCTTGTTGAGCCGCTCGTTGAATCTCCCGATGAAGAACCGGAGCTTGTACCTGTACCGGACGAGCTGCTTTCCTCTTCTTCTGCCTGAGCCGCTGCTTCAGCCGCCGCCTGTGCCGCCGCTTCTTCCGCCTCCTGCTCTTCCTGTTTCTCCTGAACTTTCTCCGCCGCTTCCTGGATCATAGAGGTCAGGTCTGAAATCTCATCCTGCTTATCGGAGATAGTTGCGTCGAGTTCTTCCTGCTGCGCTTCATATTCCGCTTCCAGATCCTCAAGATTTGCCATTTCCGTCTCCAGCGTTTCCTTGAGATCCTCTATCTCCTGAACCGTATCGGCATATTCCCGGAGCTGTTCACGGTCATACTCATGCATGCTCTGCGAATATTCCGCCTGGGTAAGCATACCGGACATATCTCCGGAGGCCAGCACCTTCTCTACTGTCGCTGTATCGCCGCCGGACTCATAAATATACTTGATCCGGAGCTTCATCGCTTCATATTGTTCCTCTTCCTTTTCTTCCGCTTCCTCCAAGTCTTCCTGAGCCTGCGTGATCTCCTGCCCTGTCTCGATAAGCTCGTCCTCTAATTCCGCTGCTTTCGAGATCAGTTCATCAAGCTCGGCCTGCAGGCTTTCCAGCTCGGACTCTGCATCTGTTTTCTCACTTTCCAATGCTTCCTGCTCTTCCTGCAGATCCTCCAGTGTTTCCTCCGGCGCTGCATAAGCGGTTACAGCGGTAAGTGAACAGACAAGACTGACTGCAAGGAACATATTTTGTATTTTTTTAACCTTCATTATTCTCTCCCCTGTTTTATCTACATAACTTCTTTTGATTATACACAAAAAATCATCTCTTGTAAATAATTTTTTACATTTCTGTAACACTTTTAATAGTCATTTAAAAAACTTATTTATTCCGCATCTGTCCGATCAGAAAATAGATCAGCAGAGCCGCGATATCTGCCACAACTACGCTGGCTCCCGCCGGTGTACCCCACACATAGGAGACCGTGATCCCAAGCGCCAGACACACTACGGAGATCAGCGCGGAATTGACGGTCACGCTTTTAAACGTCCTGCACACGCGCATGGATGTAAGAGCGGGAAATATGATCAGGCTGGAGATAAGGAGTGTTCCCATCATCCGCATGCCGAGTACGATCGTAACCGCCGTCAGTACGGCGATCAAAGTGTTGTACAGATCAGCCTTTACTCCCGTCGCCCGTGCGAAAGTCTCATCAAATGTAATAGCAAATATCTTGTGATAGAAAAACACAAACAATACAAGCACGATCGCCGCCATGATCACACTCAGGCACACATCCTCATCGCTCATCGCGAGAATGCTGCCGAACATATAGTTATACACATCTGTATTCATCCCCGTCGTCATGGAAATCACCATCACCCCCACCGCCAGAGAGCCGGTGGAGATCAGGGCGATCGCCGCATCCCCTTTGATCCGGCTGTTTCCGCGGATGCGGAGAAGAAGAACAGCCGCCACGATAACGACCGGAACCGCTACAGTCAGCGGCGTAAGATTCAGGGACGCCGCGATCGCGAGGGCGCCGAAACCCACATGAGAGAGACCGTCGCCGATCATGGAGTACCGTTTCAGCACAAGACTGACGCCGAGAAGGGCGGAACACAATGCCACCAGCGCGCCCACGATAAAGGCGCGCACCATGAAAGGATAAGAGAACATCTCAATGATCATTTTCATCTTGCGCACCTCCCATAAATGTTTTGCCGATCCGGCTTTTCCTGTAATCTTCCGTCTTTCCGAAGAAGAGCGCGGTCTCCTGGAGATGGAGGATATGTGTCGCGTCTTTCACTGCGCTCCCAATATCGTGAGAGACCATCGCCACCGCAATACCGGATCCGCGGTTGATCCTGCGGATCAGCTCATAGAATTCACCGGTCACTATGGGATCCAGCCCGGTCACAGGCTCGTCAAGCAGGAGCAGGCTCCTTGTAGCGCACAGCGCCCGCGCAAGCAGCGCTCTCTGCTTCTGTCCGCCGGAGAGATCCCTGAAACACCGGCGCGCCAGATCCCGTATCCCCAGAAGATCCATCTTTTCCAAAGCCTGTTTTTTGTCCGCCGCGGTATAAAAAGGATGAAAGCCCCTGCTGCCCTGTCGTCCGGAGAGGACCACCTCGTAGACGCTGGCAGGAAAATCCTTCTGCGCGTCTGTCTGCTGGGGCAGATAGCCGATCTCGTTCTGCTTCAGCCCGTCTCCGTATGTGATCCGTCCTTTTTCCACATTTTTAAGCCCGAGAAGGCTTTTTACAAGCGTACTCTTCCCGGACCCGTTCTCTCCGACAATACACAGATAGTCGCCTTTTTCTATTGTAAAATTCAAATCTTTTACCACCGTCCGGCCTTCATAGCCGATGGAGACATCTTCACATTTTATCAGGGGCATCAGTTCAGTACCTCCTTCAAGGTCTCTGCATTTTTCTGCATCATGGAGAGGTAGGTCTCCCCGTTTTCAAAATCATCCGCGGACAGATTATGACAACTGTAGAGCACTTCCACCCCGGTTCCCGTTGCTTCTGCGATCGCATTTGCGATGCCGGCGCTGCTCAGTTCCATCTTCAGGACCGCAGGCGCCTGCTCTTCTTTCACCTTTTCTATAAGAAATGCCATGGTCGCGGCGCTGGGTTCCGTATCGCCCGCGCATCCCGGAAACGCCGCATAGTATTCCAGACCATACTCGTCGGCAAAATACCGGAACGGAAAGCGGTCCCCGAAGATCATAACATTCCTCTTCGAACTCGCAGCCACATCACGGAACTCCCGATCCAGTTCTGAGAGTTCTTCCTGATAGGCTATGGTATTTTCTTCATACAGTTCACTGTGAGCCGGATCTGCCTGTGAGAGAACATCTTTGATCTGTTCCACGATCAGAGAAGCATTGACCGGGGATGTCCAGACATGCTCATCCTCTTCGTACGCGGAACCTTCCTCCTGATCGCCTTCGACGTTTCCTTTCATTCCCTCTGTATACTCCTCTTCCACTGTGTCCACGCAGTCAACAAGGCGCAGTTTCACCCTGTCCGAATCCGGCATGGAGCTCAGGATATCCTCCACCCATGCGTCGTTTTCTCCGCCTGTATAGATAAACACATCGCTGTTCTGTATGGCAATAATATCCTGAGGCGAGGGCTCATAGGAATGCGGCTCCTCGCCGGGGTTCAGGAGCATTTCGATGTCCGCCAGATCTCCCGCGATCTCCCGTACAAAATCATAAGGCGGAAAGATCGTTGTCACCACACTGATCTTTCCGTCGTCACTGCTGCCTGCCGGATCACCGGAGCCGTCCGCCGACGCCGTGCCGTTTTCCGCTCCCGCGCATCCTGCCGCCATGACCGCCATACAGCAGGCAGCCAGTATAGCCGCGCCTGAGCTGCGCCGAGCTCCCGCAGACACATTTTTTCTATTGTTCTTATTTCTATTTTTATCTGCGTTCATATTTTGTAAAACAGAATTCCAGATCAAAACAGGTCTGCTCCTCGCTTTCTTCTGTCATTACCCAATCATCCATCTCATCCAGATCCGGAAAGAACGTATCCGCCTGAAACACGCGGTCAATCTTCGTCACATAAACCGTATCGCAATACGGCAGCATCATTCGGTAGACGCTCTCCCCGCCGATCACGTAAATATCGTCTGTATTGTATTTCTTCAGTTCTTCCGTCAGCTCTTCCTCGGAGTGGACGACAACAGCATCCTTTACCCGATAATTCCGGCTGCCGGTCAAAACGATATTGGTACGGTTTTTAAGGGGCATTCCGTTCGGAAAACTTTCCAGTGTCTTCCGTCCCATAACCACAACTTTTCCGGTCGTTTTCTCACGGAAAAACTTCATATCCGAGGGGATGCTCACAAGCAGACGGTTGTGATAACCTATCCCCCAGTTTTTGTCTGCCGCTAATATTGCTTTCATATATCTCTGCCTTTCTGCCCGCATCACTCTTTTCCCGCCCTGCGGGAGCAGACGTTTCTTTTCATACCGCGATCGGAATATTTTTTATCTGCGGATGCGTCTGATAATTATCCAGCCTCACATCATCCGGCGTAAAGTCGTAAAAGTCCTTGATCTCCGGATTCAGCCGGAATACGGGCGCCGGATACGGCTCTCTCGCGATCAGTTCCTCGATCATCGGGATATGCCTGTCATAAATATGGGCGTCCGCGATCACATGGACCATCTCGCCCGCTTTCATGCCGCACACCTGAGCCAGCATATGGATCAGGACCGCATACTGGCACACATTCCAGTTATTTGCCGCCAGCACATCCTGGGAGCGCTGGTTAAGAATGCCGTTCAGAGTCAGAACGTCGCTGTCCTTTTCTTTCGTCACATTAAAGGTCATACTGTACGCGCAAGGATACAGATTCATCTCATGGAGATCCTGATGTACATAAATGTTCGTCATAATACGCCGGCTGTACGGATTATTCTTCAGATCATAGATCACACGGTCCGTCTGATCCATCATCCCCTCTTTATACCGGTGCTTCACTCCCATCTGATAGCCGTAGGCCTTTCCGATGGATCCGTTTTCATCCGCCCAACTGTCCCAGATATGGCTCTTGAGTTCATGTATATTGTTCGACTTCTTCTGCCAGATCCACAGCATCTCGTCCACACAGCTTTTGATCGCTGTCCGCCGCAGCGTGAGCGCCGGAAACTCTTTCGAGAGATCATACCGGTTCACGACTCCGAACTTTTTGATCGTGTAGGCGGAAGCGCCGTCCTCCCATACCGGACGTACTTTCTCCCCCTCGGTACTTGTGCCGTTTTCAATAATATCCCGGCACATATCGATAAACACTTTATCTGCGAAACTCATAATTTCCTCCTTTATCACGGATCCGCGATATTATACAGCAGTTTAGACAGATTTTTTCTCAATGAATCAATCTCACGGCCGGACATCCCGCGCGTCAGTTCCCTGTCGAGCTTTCTCCGGTCGATATCCATTCTTCTCTGGATGTCATATGCTTTTTCCGTGAGATAGATATTCTTCTTTCTCCTGTCATATGTGTTCGGAACGCAGAGGATATAGCCTTTTTCATCCAGACGTTTCAATATCCCCGTCACGGTCGGATTCTTAAGATTCAGGTTCTTTTCTACATCTCTCTGGCTGATCTCTTCTTTGCTCGTTCGGAACAGATAATCCAGAACCTCGCACTGTGATGATGTGATTCCGATCTTCTTTAACCGTTTATTCAGATCTTTCTCATATACATTGTTGATCTGTTTTATCAGAAAACCTATTGGCCGGCTTCTGTTTTCCATCTGTATCTCCCGCCTTACCTGTCTTCCATCTTCAGCATCGCGCCCGCCGGTCAATGCCGCGGTTCCGTCCGCGCGGTCCGCCGGCAGCACTGATGTCAATACTCACGGATCACGCTGCTGATCGCATAGATACTCTCCATCTGTTTCAGTTCTTCTATGGCGTCTTTCATATGCCTTTCCTTTACTTTCTCTGTTACAATGACCAGTTCCGCGCGGTCCGCATGCGCGTTTTTCTGGACAACTCTTTCGATGCTCACTTTATGTCCGCCGAACACCTGGGCGATCCGCGCCAGCACGCCCGGACGGTTTTTCACCTGCATGCGCAGGAAGAATTTGTTTTCCACTTCTCCGAAATCTTTCACCGGGATCTGCCGGTAACAGGTACAACTGATCCTTCCGGTACAGTTATACGCAAGATTTCTCGCCACATCGATCACATCACCGACAACCGCGCTGGCCGTTGGCATCTCGCCGGCTCCTCTTCCGTAGAACATGGCGTCGTCCACCGCGTCACCGTGGATAAACACCGCGTTGAAGGACTCCCTTACAGACGCAAGGGGATGATCTCCGGGCAGCATCACAGGGTACACGCCCACTTCAATCCCGTCGCCGGCATTGCGCGCAACGCCGAGCAGTTTGATCACACTGTCAAATTCTTTCGCATAGGCAATATCCGCGGCCGTGATCTTTGTGATGCCTTCTGTGTAGACGTCCTGAAACACGACCCTTGAATGGAAGGCAATGGACGCCATGATCGCCACCTTGCGTCCCGCGTCAAGTCCTTCCACATCTGCGGTCGGATCAGCCTCGGCGTATCCCAGTTCCTGCGCCTGCTTTAACGCGTCGTCAAATTCCATCCCTTCCTCGAACATCTTCGTCAGGATATAATTCGTCGTACCGTTTACGATACCGAGTATATCCGAAATCTCATTGGCTGCCAGACACTGTTTCAGCGGACGGATAATAGGGATTCCGCCCGCTACGGCCGCTTCAAAAAGGAAATCCCTCCCGTTCTCACGGGCAGCATCGAATAATTCTCTTCCTTCCTCGGCTATCAGATCTTTATTAGCGGAAACCACATTTTTTCCGGCACGCAGAGCCTCCAATATCATCGTTTTCGCCGGCTCCATGCCGCCGATCACTTCAATGACGATCCGGATCTCATCATCCTCAAGGATTTCTTTCCAGTTATCGGTCAGAAGTTTCTCGTCCACGCCTTCTCTTTTCTTATTTTTATTACGGACAAGTATCTTCTTGATCTCCATCTGCGCGCCGGCCGTCTGTTCCATCACGTCCGAGCGCATCCGGATCAGTTTGTATACACCGGTTCCGACTGTTCCAAGGCCGAGCAGGCCGATCTTAACCTTTTTCATACAATCTCCTCTCTGCTGATGTCAGCACGCCGTAACATCATGCAAGACACACACGGCTGCGTTTTATAACATTTCACTCCCGCTCAGTATTCACAGTATAGCATAGCGCCGCGGCATACTGCAATCACAATCATCTATATAAACAAAAGAAAAAGCACCTGAACTCCGTTCCGGAATCTCAAGTGCTTAATTCAGAGCGACAGACGGGGTTCGAACCCGCGACCCCGACCTTGGCAAGGTCGTACTCTACCAACTGAGCCACTGTCGCATTTTTCGTGTTCCGCTAACCGGAACAATTGATACTATACTACAGCCCTTTTAAAAAGTCAACAACTTTTTTACTTTTTTTCAATGATAAACTTCCGTTATGCTTCTGTACAAACACTGTTTCTTCCACTATAATTATAACGATCTGGTCAGAGCGCCCGGACATATATCCGTTCTGAGACGCGATGCTTCAGATATTTTCGGATAATGGGGGAACTCTTCAATGAAACATACATATACTCGTACACTGACCGCGTGTTATACCGGCTATGTGGTGCAGGCCATTGTAAATAATTTCGCGCCTCTTCTTTTCCTGACTTTTCAGAGTACATACGATATTTCCATGACCAAGATCACATTGCTTATCACGATAAACTTTGTCATACAGCTTATGACTGACTTTCTGTCTGCCGGATTCATCGACCGTATCGGCTATCGGACCTCTATGCTGCTCGCTCATGCAGCGTCGGCAGCCGGGCTGATCTGCCTTCCTCTCCTGCCGGAGCTTCTGCCTGACCCTTTTGCCGGACTGCTCATCGCTGTGGGGATCTACGCGGTAGGAGGCGGACTGCTGGAAGTGATGGTGAGTCCTGTGGCAGAAGCTCTTCCGACAGGCAATAAGGAAAAGACTATGAGCATGCTCCACTCGTTCTATTGCTGGGGACATGTGGCGGTGGTCCTGATCTCGACCGTATTTTTTACACTGTTCGGTATAGGGAACTGGAGGATCATGGCCGTTATATGGGCTTTTGTCCCTGTATATAACTTCTTCGTTTTCCTCAAAGTACCCATATACACACTCGCGGAAGAAGGCGAAAAGGGAATGTCCTTCACCGGTCTGATCCGAAAGCCTGCTTTCTGGATCCTCATGGTGATCATGGTCTGCGCGGGAGCCGGCGAACAGTCTGTCAGCCAGTGGGCGTCCACCTTCGCGGAGCAGGGACTTGGTGTCAGCAAAACAATCGGGGATCTGGCCGGTCCTATGTTCTTCGCCGTCTGCATGGGCAGTTCCCGTCTGCTATACGGTCTGTACGGAGAAAAACTGAACCTGAGACGGGCAATGATCTTAAGCGGATTGTTATGTGTTCTTTCCTACTGCATGATCTCACTCTCTCCGTTCTCCGCACTAAGCCTTCTCGGGTGCGGTATCTGCGGTTTCTCCGTCGGGATCATGTGGCCGGGCGCCTTCAGCATCGGCGCGTCCGTTTTAAAAGGCGGCGGCACGGTAATGTTTGCCTTCTTCGCCCTGGCAGGAGATCTGGGATGTTCGGGCGGTCCCACTTATGTAGGCCTTATTTCCGAATACGCGGGAAACAGCCTGAAAACGGGAATCCAGTGGGCTGTGATCTTCCCGTTGCTGCTGATGATCGGAGTAATGATGATACAGAAAACGCATAATAAAATGAAATACTGAATGTTGTCTTTTTCCCCGATTTATACTATACTTACAGAAAATCATCAGGAATAGGAGTTATCAGTTATGAAATTTATATATCCTGCGGTTTTCCGCAAAAAAGAAACCGGCAGTTACCATGCTTTCTTTCCGGATCTGGAATGCTGCGAAGCGGACGGAGAGACACTTGACGACGCTATTGAAAAAGCAAATGAAGCATGCCGGACATGGATTGAAGTGGAACTCGAGGAGGATGAGCCTGCGATGCCCTATGTGTCTGACATTGAAGATATCGAAGTAAAAGAGGGGGATATCGTAAGAAACATTTCCGTGAACATCCGGTTCTATGAAGGATGGGATGAGTAAATTCGTGTTTGTTAAATAGATAACGCTGCAATTAAAATATGTTGATTAAATAGCAGACGCAGAAAAAGAAGATACTGCAACGCTATGCATCGACATGGAGCGTTGCAGTATCTTCTTTTTCTGCTGTTTCATCCAATCAGTACACTTTTTTTCAGCCGCAGCGCCATTCTTCAACAAACATTCATACAAATCGGAAGAAGTCGGAACTTCATCGACAAAGTTTACCTTTTTAATAATTTTTCTGTAAATTTCGTGATTACCGGAGAGTCGCTTCCGATTGGATGTATCCGATTGATTTTCGGACGATTTATCATAGGATGTCTCTCCGCCAAACACAAATTACTCTGCCACTACAGAAAGTCCCAGCTCTTCAAGCTGCTTCTCGTCCGCCGGAGTCGGAGCCTCTGTCATCAGGCAGGAGGCGTCCTTGATCTTCGGGAACGCTATCACGTCGCGGATGCTGTCCTGTTTTGCCATGAGCATGACGAGACGGTCCAGTCCGTACGCAAGTCCTGCGTGCGGCGGCACTCCGTACTTGAATGCCTCAAGCAGGAATCCGAACTGACTGTGCGCCTGTTCTTTCGTAAATCCAAGCGCTTCGAACATCTTCTCCTGAATGTCATTCTGATGGATTCTGACGCTTCCGCCGCCGATCTCGTTTCCGTTGAGGACGATATCGTAAGCTTTTGCGCGGATCTTACCGAGCTCGCCCTTATCGAGGAGTGGCAGATCTTCTTCCATCGGCATGGTGAACGGATGATGCATGGCGAGATAACGGCCCTGCTCGTCGCTCCACTCGAACTGCGGGAATTCCGTGATCCACACAAAACAATATTCGTTCTTGTCAAGCAGATCGAGCTGCTTTGCCAGCTCCACGCGGAGTGCTCCCAGTGAATCCCATACCACTTTATTCTTATCAGCCGCGAACAGGAGCAGGTCTCCCGGCTGTCCGTCCATCTCTTTGATCAGCGCGTCCATCTCTTCTCCGCTCATAAACTTCGCGAAGGAAGATTTCACGGCGCCGTCTTCTTGGATCGCAATATATGCAAGACCTTTTGCGCCGTAGTCTTTCACAAACGCAGTCAGCTTGTCGATCTTCTTTCTCGGCATACCGCCCTGTCCTTTGGCGTTGATACCGCGGACGCTTCCGCCGTTTTCAATGGCGCCTGTGAACACGCCGAAACCGCAGCCTTTTACCACGTCTGTCACGTCTGTCAGTTCCATTCCGAAGCGGAGATCCGGCTTGTCGGAGCCGAAACGGTCCATAGCCTCCTGCCATGTCATTCTCCGGATCGGAAGCTGTACGTCCACGTCCAGCACTTCTTTAAAGAGTTTTGCAAGGTATCTCTCATTGACGTCGATCACGTCATCCACATCCACGAAAGACAGCTCCATGTCGATCTGTGTGAATTCCGGCTGTCTGTCGGCGCG
>CAZJRY010000017.1:0-5359 GCA_964548625.1 uncultured Mediterraneibacter sp. | reverse complement strand
ACTACATACTCGGAGCGCAGAGACGCCGCTTTCTCGAGAAGCGCCGGGTCTGTCTTTCCCTCTTCACACACAACCTGGATGATGCCGGAACGGTCACGCACATCGATAAATACGAGTCCGCCCTTGTTCCTGTTCTTCTGCACCCATCCCATGACGGTCACAGTCTCGCCCGCATTTGCCGCGGAGAGCTCCCCGCATCTGTGAGTCCTCTTAAGTCCCTGCATTGATTCAGCCATTGTACACCTCCGTAATATCTGTATATCCCTGTTCTGCAAGCTGTTCCTTCTGGAACTTCTTGTTCTTCTTCATATTCATGATCATAACCTGCATTCCGTCTGCACGGTCTGCCTTTGCCTGTTCCAGCACTTCAAGCAGCTTCTCCTGAGAGATCTTCTTCTCCAGAAGATAGGCTTTCTTCGGTCTGCTTGTGGGCACCTGATAGCCGCGCTCGAGAAGGAGCATCACGATACGCTCGAACCCGATAGAGAATCCTACCGCAGGCGTATCCTGACCGGTGAATTTTCCGATCATCTTATCGTAGCGTCCGCCGCCTCCGACAGAGCCGCCGAACTCATCCATGGAGATTTCGAAGATCGTCCCTGTGTAGTAGGACATGCCGCGCACAAGGGTAGGATCGAATTTCATGCGGAAGTCCGCTTCTTTCTCCTGCTCCACGCAGTTGATGATCATTTCCAGCCCATCCGCCGCCTCAGGCGCAAGATAGCCCTGTAATTTCTCCTTACACATACGAACGCCCTCAACATCGCCCGTAATCTCTTTAAAAAGCTCGAGATACTTCTCAACCGATTCCTCTGCATACCCGTTCTCCTTCAGCTCTGCCTCTACGCCGTCAAGTCCGATCTTATCCATCTTGTCCAGAGTAATGAATACACTGTCGTAATCTTCCTCTTTGAAGCCGCTGTAAGCCGCCATGGCTTTTAAGAATCTTCTGTCGTTGATGCGGATGGTGAAGTTGTGGAAATCCAGCTTGCCGAGCAAAGTCGTCGTGGCGAGGATCAGTTCGATCTCCGCCAGATTGGACGGCTCGCCGAGGATATCGATATCACACTGCATGAACTGACGGAAACGCCCCCGCTGTGGTCTGTCCGCGCGCCATACATTTCCCATCTGGAGCGCCTTGAACGGGGCCGGGAGCTCGTTCGCATGGTTCGCATAGTAACGGGAAAGCGGAACAGTCAGGTCGTAGCGCAGTCCTCCGTCCACAAGATCAGCCTCTTCTTTCGCCTCATTGATCTTAAGCTTCTCGCCTCTCTTTAAAATCTTGAAGATCAGCTTCTCGTTATCCCCGCCCTGTTTGCTGCACAGATTTTCAATGTGCTCCACGCAGGGGGTCTCGATCGATGAGAACCCGAATGTCTTATATGTGTCCTTGATCAGACTGATGACATAATCCCTGACCTCCATTTCGGACGGCATCATGTCTTTCATGCCTGTGACCGGTTTCTTTTTCAGCGCCATAACCATTCTCCTTTCATCTGTCTGCCGTGTTTCTCACGGCATAATGGTATACCATGTGGTGTTTTCGTTCTATCATTTCATCGATCCGGGCAATGTAGTCGTTGATATTCTTTACGTTCTCCGCGCGGACCAGATTTACTTCTTTGCCTCCATCCCTGATGATCGGATTCTTGAGCAGGATCTTCGTGGATGCCCCCGCTCCCGCCGCAAGGATAGTCTGCTTTTCTTCCATAATCAGTATATTGTATATTCCGGCTTTGTCAAGTTTTGCATAGCCCACATTTTCAAAATTCCCGGCAATATTCTTCTGCCGGTACAGGTAGTAGGGAACCAGTCCCATCCTGCGGGCGCCCGCATAAGCGCTCTCCACCATGCCGGATATCTCCGCGTGGAGATCCGCCGTGCGCCCCTCCTGCCCGAACCTTGCCGCCCGCTTGATGGCAAGAGCATGGACCGTCAGGCTGTCGGGATGCAGCGCCTCCACCTGCCGCAGGGTATCTTCCATATCCCCGATCGTCTCACCGGGAAGTCCGGCGATCAGATCCATATTGATATTGTCAAATCCTTTCTTACGCGCCAGCTCAAATGCCTGCACTGTCTGCTCTACCGTGTGGCGCCTCCCCACAAGATCCAGCGTCTTCTGCTGCATGGTCTGGGGATTGACGGAAATGCGGCTCACGGGATACTCCCGGATCACCGAGAGTTTCTCTTCCGTGATACTGTCCGGCCTGCCCGCCTCCACGGTAAACTCCGACACATTGGAGAGGTCGAAACATTTCGTGACCGCGTCCAGCAGCCGCTTCATCTGCTCCGGCTCGAGTGTGGTCGGCGTTCCCCCGCCGATGTAGACAGTATCCGGCACTCTTCCTTCTGCTCCGGAACCGATGTACCGGATTTCTTTTATCAATGCGTCAAGGTAGGCGTCCACCTTGTCTTTCCACTGACCGATGGGCGATGAACTGAACGAACAGTAAGAGCACACGCTTGGACAGAAAGGAATCCCGATATACAGGCTGAAGCCTTTGTCACAGTCCAGTCCGGACAGAAGCGCGTTCTCCCGCGACGCGATCTCTGCCGCCAGAGAAGCCTTCTCCGGGCTCACGTAATATTTCTCTGTCATAAACTGTGCCGCCTCTTCTTCCGAGGCTCCGCCCTCCAGCTTCTCCATCGGGATCTTAGTAGGACGCACGCCGGTCAGTGTTCCCCATGCGAGTTCCCTTCCCGTCTCTTCTGCCAGATACCGGTACAGCCGTCCGGTCACTTCTTTCTTCACCGCCTGCTCCCTCTCCTCTTCAACGGAGAACTCACGGCCTCCAAGTACCGCATCCACTTCTTCAGGCGCAAGGGAAAAGCAAGAGCCGCCCGGCAGCCTGACTGCCATAAGAGGTTCCTGCTTTTCATCTACTTGCTGTATGATCTCCCCGCCCGGGAAAAATGATTTCACAATATGATATGCATTATAGGTATATTTGTTTTTCTTACTTACTATCTCGATCATTACCGCCTTTTCCCCATCTGTATCTACAGGAACGGATTATACTGTTTCTCATATCCGATCGTTGTCTCTTCCATATGCCCCGGATACACGCGCGTCTCATCCGGCAGTACAAGGAGCCGGTCCGTTATAGAGCGGATCAGCGCGCCCATGCTGCCTGTCGGCAGATCCGTGCGTCCCACAGACGCCCGGAAGAGCGTATCCCCGCTGAACAGCACTTTCTCATCTGCAATATAATAACAGCAGCCCCCGACAGTATGCCCCGGGGTCCGGATCACCTGTATTTTCATGCCTGCAATATCAAGGAAATCCCCGTCTTTGACATATTCCGCCCGGTTGAATGTATAAGGCTGCCCCAGCATCCCCGCGGATGAGTTCATCTGAGCGTCTTCCATGATCTCTTTTTCCGCAGCGCACGCATAGACCGGAACGGGAAACTCCCTGAGGAAACGGTCAAGCCCCATGATGTGGTCAAAATGTCCGTGGGTGAGCAGCACAGCCTTCACGGTCAGCCCTGTTTTTCTTATATGGCTTACAAGCTCCGGAGGGCAGGCTGCCATGTCCACGATAAAACATTCCATCGTATCTTCATTTCCGGCAATGTAACAATTCGTCCCCACCGGGCCGAGTACAAATCTCTCTGTCTTCATACGGTTCCTCCTGTCTGCGGGCGCTGTATCCCCGGCTATTCGATCCCCCGGAAACGCCGTCCGGAATATCTGTCAGCCTGTCGCCCGCTCAATATCGATCACACTCTCGATCTGCCGGAGCTTCTTGATCACTGTTTCAAGCTGTTCACGTCCCTGTACGACAAAGCCCATGTCAAGAGTCGCTGTTCCTTTCTTGCTTGTTCTTGTATTGACAGATTTCACATCGATCTTTTCTTCTGTAAAGATCCGTGTCACGTCCATCAGGAGCCCCTGCCTGTCGTCCGCGAATATCTTGAGCTCGGCAAGGTACTGGCCGCCGTCCTCTGTGTCTGACGTATCCTCCCACTCGGCGTCGATCAGTCTCCCCCGCTCAGCCGCGGAGAGATGGAGCATATTCACGCAGTCTGTCCGGTGGATGGACATTCCTCTTCCGCGGGTAACAAAACCGACGATCTCGTCTCCCGGCACCGGATTGCAGCACTTGGAAAAACGCACGGCCATATCGTTGATCCCCTTGACTACAATGCCGCTCTTGGATCTCGCAATATGGACTATCTGACGGTTCGCTTCCGAAATCCTCTCAAGGATCGTCTCATCCGTGATCTCTTTCTTATGTTCCTTCTCGTACTCTTCCTGCAGACGGTTGACCACCTGGCCTTCCTTTAATCCGCCGTGCCCGATCGCCGCAAGAACCGCGTCCCAGTCCCTGAACCCGTATTTCTTCTGAACGATCTGCTGGTATTTCGGTTTCAGGATATTCAGCAGATCTATATTTTTGCCGCGGCAGTAAGACACAATAAGTTCCTTGCCGCGGACGATATTTTCTTCTTTAAACTCTTTCTTGAACCACTGGTTGATCTTGTTCTTCGCCTGTGTGCTCTTGACAATCCCCAGCCAGTCGCGGCTCGGTCCCTTTGAATTCTGCGACGTAAGGATCTCGATCCTGTCGCCGTTCTGTATCTTGTAATCAATGTTGACAAGTTTGCCGTTTACTCTTGCTCCCACCATCTTGTTGCCGACCGCGCTGTGAATCGCGTAGGCGAAATCCACCGGCGTGGAGCCGTTCGGCAGGTTCTTCACATCTCCGTTCGGGGTAAAACAGTAGACGTCCTCCGCGAACAGATCCAGATCGCCTTTTAACAGGCTTAAGAATTCCCTGTTGTCAGACATATCTCTCTGCCACTCAAGGATCTGTCGCAGCCAGTTGAGCTTCGCCTCCTGAGATTCCATACTCTTCGCCGCGTCAGCGCCCTCCTTGTATTTCCAGTGGGCGGCAATACCGTATTCAGCCGTCTTGTGCATCTCCTCTGTACGGATCTGGATCTCGAAGGGCTGCCCGGAGGGGCCCATCAGCGTCGTGTGGAGCGACTGGTACATGTTCGGTTTCGGCATGGCGATGTAGTCTTTAAAACGCCCCGGAATCGGCGTGTACATCTCATGGATCACGCCCAGAGCCGCGTAACAGTCTTTCACGGAATCCACGATGATGCGGACCGCAAACAGGTCATATACCTGATCCAGCGTCTTGTTCTGGTTTACCATCTTCTTATAGATACTGAAGAAATGCTTGACCCGGCCGTAGACCTTTGACTTGATGTGCGCATTCCCCATATGCTTCGACACTTCCGCCACGATCTGCTGGACGAACTCTTCCCTCTCGGTCTTTCGTTCATTCAGATCGTGTACGAGCTGATAGTAGACGTCCGGTTTCCAGTATTTCAGGGACAGGTCGTCG
>CAZJRY010000016.1:0-28790 GCA_964548625.1 uncultured Mediterraneibacter sp. | reverse complement strand
TCCCGGACATGAACAGGATCAATGACCTGATTGAGAAAGGTTTTGTACAGACACAGTCCGGAAGACAGATTTCTCTTCATCCGATGATACAGGAGGTGGCAGTTGACGAGATCAGACCATCAGTAAATAACAGTGTTGTGCTGCTCGACAGCCTGCAGTCTATCTGTCTGCTTCATGGGAACTCGTGTGACGTCGATCTATGAACATGACGTAAGACTGCTCCGCGAAGAATGCCCGGATATCTCCCTCATTACCTGCCATGACGAGACACTGTGCGTAAGCTGGTTCCCAGGTATGGACGGAGCACTGATCGGTTTCGCCGGCTGCGTACCGGAACTGATCTGCCCTGCATGGGATATATTTAAAATTCCCGAGAAACACACTCTAAAAGAGGCACAGGATTGGTCTGACCGTATCTATCATATCTCTCAGGCAATTTATGGAGGCGGACAGCCTTCAGGCGAAGCACATGCACGCTTGAAAGAAGCTCTGGTGCAGCGTGGAGTATTCACATCGGCGCTGATGCGCAAACCTGTTCTTCCGTTGAATCAGGAAGAAAAAGACTGGGTAGCACTTGGAATCGAGTGCAGCGGTCTTCCCAAAGTTGACATGAGCCAGTACGAAGACTAGTATAAGTGTTTTTAATTAGCTACACCATATTCAAGTGTCTAAATTGCGTATTTACGTACTTTTTCGAAGATGGAAATAGTGATGCTATTTAAAAACCATTATACTAGGGGAAAGTATCAGCAAAAAATATGCAGTTCCTACACTGCCTGTTTTCCAGACGGATAAGGAGACTGATACTTAAACACAAGGAACGCTAACAGACGGTACAATATCCCCGTCTGTTATCATTCTTGCTCCTATATACAAAATATACTCAGCGGATTCAATAATTATTTATCTAAATTTCACTGTTTAACGAGTTAGCATCCTGCACTCAAATGCTTTCAGTTTTAAATATCCATCACAGATTTCTCCGCTTTCTATATCTGTCCACTTTCCAATATTCTCTACACAGACCGAATCATTCCTGAAATTCATCACAAATATAGTTCCTGGCTCTTTATTGCCACGGCTGCGTTCTGTCACAGTTACTCCATATGGCAGCTCTGAATCCAGTGCATTTTTCAGACCCGCACGCGCAAATATATCACCATAGAATGCCCGCAAAAATGGCAGCCCTGACTCCGCCGCCAGGTAATATGCCTCTCCACTCCCGTATGTATTTCGTGTAACTGCCGGACATCCTGCATAGAAATCATATTCATAGGTTGAAATCACCTCTGTTTCTTCTTTTGCATGTACAATGCCACAGAGTGTATGGGCAGGATATTCACACCCTTTATAAAAAAACTGGTTTTCAAATTCTACTGAGGGCGCATCAATCTCTTCCGGCACAATTCCAAGTACATCTTCCAGCGGGTGATGATCCGTAAAGCATAAATCTGTTTCATTTACTTCTCCGCTGAAGCATGTAGTCACATAGATACCTCCCTGCTTTGTATACTGTCTTACTCTTTCTGCATAGCCGTCTTTGTACAGATAGTTCAGCGGTGCTGAAACTACTTTATATTGGGATAAATCTGCGTCCATATTAATAAAATCTGCTTCTATTCCTGCTTCCCAGAACACACGATAATGAGCAAGGATGTGCTTCACATAATCAAGATCAACTCGCGGACCCTGAGTATCTTCTACCGCCCACCAGTTTTCCCAGTCAAAAATAATAGCAGCCTTCGGCCGATTCACCGTTCCGTCAATTGCCTTTCCTATTACGGCCAGTCTTGCCCCCGTCTCTGTTACATCACGAAATGTACGTGTATCACTACCATTTTTATGGTCTAATACAGCTCCGTGAAATTTTTCAAACCCTCCCTTTCCTTTTCTCCACTGAAAATAAAGTACAGAATCCGAACCATGTGCAACAGCCTGCATGCTTGAAAGCATGTGCATTCCCGGCCGTTTCAGAGGATTCGCAGTACGCCAGCTAATTGCTGATGGCGTGCTCTCCATAAGTAAGAAAGGAGCTTTCTTGAAGGAACGCATCATACTATGATTTGCCGCTGCCTTTACTGCTGTCGGCACTTCATCCCTCTGCTTATGCCAGAATGGATAATTATCCCATGATATGATATCAATCCCCTCTGCCATCCTGCTGTAATCCAGTCCTTTGAAAAAATACATGAAATTCGTAGTTGCCGGTATCTCCGACTTCTCTTTCACCGTACGGATTTCCATCTCACAAAAATCACGTATCTGTTCCGTAGAGAATCTTCTCCAGTCCAAAACAAGCGCGGTACTCGTTGTCTCACCATAAGGTCCAGGGCTATGAATCTGGCTCCAATCCGTATATGTATGGCTCCAAAACTGATTCCACCATGCATTGTTCAGATTTTCTAATGTTTTGTACTTTCTTTTCAGCCATTCCCGAAATGCCTCCTGACAAAGCTCACAATGACAGGTGGAATCCCCAAAATTACCGCCCAGTTCATTGGAAATGTGCCATAAGATCACATTCTTTTTTCTGCCAAATCGCTTTGCAAGCTCTCTGTCAATTGATGCTGTTTTCTCCCGCATCACCGGAGATGTGTAACAGAAATTATGTCTTTTCCCCAGCAAATTTCTCCTTCCGTCAGCCTGCACCTGCATCACTTTCGGATATTTCTGTGTTAACCAGTGCGGCATAGCTCCTGAGGGGGTGGCCAGTATAACCTGTATTTCCTCTTTTGCCAACCTTTCTATAATACAATCCAGCCATTCCATCTCATATCTGCCTTCTTCCGGTTCCAGAGCCGCCCATGCGAAAATCCCCAGGCTCACACAATTTATATTTGCTTTTTTCATCAGCCGCAAATCTTCTTCAAAGACATCCGGATATAACAGCCACTGATCCGGATTATAGTCTCCTCCGTGCAGTCCATGTCCGCCTAACATAATTTCTCCTTTCTCTGCATCTCTTTTGATAACACATAAATAACCTAAGGCTGAAAATTTCTAATTGTTTCTAAAGCCGGCAGGGTATTACCTGCATAATCAAAAAGTGCCTGATTAGCCCATTCATTTCCTCCAGGTCCTTTTTCCTGAATGTATTCCAGAGCTTCTTGATTAGCCCATTCACTTCCTGGCACAGGGAGCCATCCTGGTTCCCAATAAAAGAAACCTTCAGAACCTTTTATTCCAGATATCCGGGTCATAAAATCCTGCATAAAATCGCACTGCCCCTCTGGTGTCATTGGATACTCTATTTTCGCAGCAAGTTCCGGTTTGGCTGCCATTCCCTTTCGTTTTTCATCAGGAAGTTTTTCATATTTATTGTAGTCTTCAAGTGTATGACCCATTGATACTTCTGCCACAATCAGTTTTTTACCATATCTTTCCGAAAGATCCCGCATATTTGACTCCAGTTGCTGTAAAGTACCATGCCAGAAAGGATAATAAGACAAACCGATAATCTGAAAATCCTCTCCTCGTTTCAGATATTCGTCAAACCACTCTCTGTAAAGAGCGTTATTTCCTCCATTATCAAGATGCAGCATAATCGGAATAGCATTATCTACACTGCGGACAGCCCTGATTCCTGCATTAAGAAATCGTGCAATATTATCATAATTCGGTGTTTGCCCAAAAGGCCAGAGTAAGCCGCTGCTCAGTTCATTTCCGACCTGTATCATGGTCGGAAATACACCTTTTTCTTTTAATTTGAGTAAAACACTACGGGTAAACTCATATACTACTGACTCCAGCGCCTTTTCATCCATGTCACGCCATGCCTTCGGAATTCTCTGTTTTCCAGGATCTGCCCAGAAATCACTGTAATGTAAATCCAATAAAAAACCAAAACCCTTATCCAGTACTCTGCGTGCCAGCTCTGTAGTCGTTTTTAAATCATTAGTTCCGGCTCCATATGGTATTCCGTTTTCACTGTAGGGATCATTCCAAAGTCTTAAGCGAATAGAATTTACTCCGTACTCTTTCAAAATTTCCAATAATTCCTTCTGCACTCCATCTTTATAATATTTTGCTCCCAATTTTTCCAATTCTTGCAAAGATGAAACATCCATCCCCTTGATAAATGATCTCATGTTTTCAAGTCCTCCCAGATCATATGCACTCTTTTCCGATAATCTTACTTCTAAATGGAGCAACTGGAAATCCTGCCTCATCAAAAAGTGTAGCTTTTCCGTAATTATGCCATGCATAACGGATCTCAAGCGGCATTGGTACATCATTACTCCTTAATTCAATTTTATCGTTTCTGGTATACACTGATGCAGGAAAAAAACACCCATCCTTTCCTGCCAGTTCGAAATCAAAATTTTCCTTTTCCATTGGCTCCGAAAGATATCTGATCTGACCGTTCCCACCTTTAAAATGAACAGTTACAGCGCCGTTTTCATTTTGAAAGGCATCTGCGAATTCCGGTCCTTCCGCCGGGATCTGCATATCATATATATTCTTCAGTGCCTTTCTAGCAAAACGTACACCTGGTATTTTTTTATTTCCTGGGTGTATATTGTCCTTTTCACCACAGTCAATAAGTACTATCATTTCCACCCCATCCATTTCTGCCGCAGTCTCTTCCTGCTGTTTTCTAATCATTGGCCAACTATCTGGCTTCTGTTCTTTCCCATCATACACTGGCAGTTGTGCAAGAATAAAAGGCAGCTCTTCATTTCTCCAAAGATTTCTCCATTCGCATATCATTATCTTGAGTTTTTCCGAATATCCTTCTGGAAAAGGTGCATCCTCTTCCCCCTGATAATACAGCACTCCCCGAATCGAATAGGGAGCAATCTTCATTACCATAGTCCGATACAGATTTCCTGGCCAGAAAGGAGATTTCTCCCAAATCGGCGGGGGCCACGCAGTACTTCCTTCTCTTTTTTCTTTCCAGAAGCATCTGTAAGCCCTTTCTCTTTCTGCTGCTGTTTCCTTTGAAGGAGTTTTTACATTCAGATCCATCCAACAGGTAATAGCAGTTCCCGGGTGTGCACATACTATAATCCCTATGGGAACATTTAGTCTCTGACTAAGCTCCTGACCACAATAATACGCAACGCCTGAAAAATCTCCAAATGTTCCAGAAACACACTCCTTCCATACAACTGACTGCTCAATCCCTCCTTCATCTGCAATCCCTGCCTGAATATAATATCGCAAAATTCCTTTTTTCTGATTTTTCAGTTCCTCTTCTCCGCCACTGCATATAGCAAGAGGCATTGCCATATTCGACTGCCCTGCCGCAACCCATACTTCACCAAAATAAATATCCTCACGCTCCAGGAGAGAATCTTTTCCCCGGACTTTTAATGTATAGGGGCCTCCTTCTTTTCTTTCCGAAAACACAGCCTCCCACTTTCCTTGTTTTTTTTCAGCTGCCTGTTCTTCTCCGTCAAGTTCCACATAAATTTCTTCCTTTTCCTCTGCAGGTTCCAGTGTCCCGAAAATCCGTATTTCCTGATTTCGCTGCAGAATCATATGATCTGTAAAAATTTCCGCAAGACGCATCTGTCTCTCCTCTCGTTATGGCTCTCTCAGCAGAACCTGACTGTTTGTTCCATAAAAAATATCGGGCTTTCCGCTTATCAGTTTCAAAAAACGCTCCATTCTTTCCCAGTTATTGTGTACGTCAAACTCATAGCTGTGTCCCCATATATAGAAAATGCAGGGGAGAGGATCTTCCTTTTTCAAAAATTCTTCTGCCAGTTCAAAAAGCGCCCCGTCATCGTGGTGACAGGTCGGACACAGCTCAAGCAGCGATCCATCAATATGAAAAGAATAAGAACTTTTTGTGGTTCTTCCGTAAAGCATTCCTTCTTCGGCCGCGATCCTGCGCACCTGCTCTGTATGTCCGCCAAAAGGATACGCCATCCCTCTTACCGTCTGCCCTGTTACAGAACTGATCCTGTCCCGGTCATCCCTGATTTCACGCCGTATCGCATCTTCATCTTTCATTTCAAACAGATTCGGATGATGCACCGTATGTACCGCCGCCTCCTGATCCCGATATACTTTTTTCCAACACGCCGGGTCAAGGTGGTGTATCGACAGTCCCTCACACTCCCAGGTTCCTGTATTATAATCCATGCCGCTGTTCAGGTTAAAAGTCCCTTTTACATTATACTGTTCAAACAGGCCGATAAGTTTTTTATCCTGAACATTTCCATCGTCATAGCTGAATGTCACGGCCTTTTTATATTTTTTTGTCCACTCCATCTTCTCCCCCCTCCTGTTTTCTTCTGTACTCTGTCGGATACATCCCGAAAGTCCGATAAAACGCTCTGGAAAAGTGATTTGGGTTATCGAACCCTACCTTTTTCCCAATTTCTCCGATTTTATAAGTCGGATCATCCAGCAGCTCTTTTGCCGCCATCATTCTTTTTTCAGATACATATTGAGAATAGACTGTATGAAAGGTTTCTTTAAACAGTTTGCTGAAATAGGCATAGCTCATACCGCAATAATCTGCGCATTCCTGCATCGAAGGGTTTCTCATATAATTTTTTTCAATGAACTCTTCCGCCCTTTTCATTTTCCCTGTGATCAGAGGCTTCTCTGATTTCAAATATTCATGTTCTTCCTGCGGACATATTACATTTTGATCTGCGCAAAACCGACGCATCTTCTCGTTTAGTTCGGAAAAACTTAACGGTTTCAGAAGATAATCATTAATTCCGAGGAGAAACCCTTCTCTCACATACTCATAGTCGTCATGTCCGCTGATCACAAAAATCCAGCAGTCTTTATCTCTGTCCCGGATATATTTCACCAGCTGTATTCCGTTTCTTTTCGGCATACAAATATCTGTGATTACTAAATCCGGACGTATTTCCTCATATCTGTACTCTGCGTCTGACGCGCCCGGCGACTCATAAATAATATATTGCAAAGGAAGGCTCATTCTTTTAATTTTAGAAATAATATTCCGACGTATTGTACTCTCATCATCTACGATAAGAATCTTTATCGTCCTGTTTTTTTTCATACCATTTTTTCACCTCTGCTTTTTTTCTGTTCTTCTCCGTGTTATAATAAGTCATCTCATTACAGGAGGATATAATTTTAATGCGAAGACCTTTTATATCCACAAAAAAATTTTTTCATCTCTCTTACTTGATCCTGATTATTATTGTTCTTCTGACTGGCGCTTTTACCTTTCTTTTTGCGAAAATTCTCCGTTCCTCTGAAGAAGATAACCTTCGTCAGACCGGACTTCAGATCACCCGGCAAATTGAACAACTTATTGCGCAATCGGAATCTGTAATCCACAACCTTTCCGCGAGCCAGACTCTCCTTGACTTTCTCGGCACACAATATATTCCCGGCGTTGATTTTTCTTATTATAACGCAGATATTCAAGACCTCTTTGACGCCTGCGTCGGCATTGATTTTCGCGATTCGGTAAAAATATATATGGAAAACACATCCATTCCGGAGGGTTATGGATGTTTTTATCATCTTGACAGTTTATCTGATGCGTCTTATCTCTCTGATTTCAGCTCCGTGTCTTCTGTAGAATCTGTCATCTATTATAACAATGAACTGATACACCTGGCCAAACTTTATTCTATATCCGGAGATTTTCTGGGAATTGTCTCTGTTGCGATACCGCAGAAGAATCTATGGGATACTTCTGTGGTCCGTGAGGCTCTTTTTTTTGACGACACACTGATTCTCAACTTTTCCGAGCGGACGGAGATTTCCTCTTCCGTTTTTTCCCTGCGCTCTTCCGGTCTCCTCTATTACTGCGAAGACTCTGTTCTCCTGCCTTTTACATTATATTTTGCTGATGATATCTCGCCCTCTTATATTTTGCTTTATATTTTTCTCTGCGTGTTTCTCCTGCTCATTTTCTTATGTGTTTTTCTTTTTTACCGGCAGCAAAGAAACGGATTTTTGAAAACCAGACACTATCTGGCTTTAATGGAACATTCCCTGGAGCAAAATATGGAAACCCGTCTTGAGGAAGATTCTCAGGACGAATTCTCTTCCATTTCAAAATATATCAACCTACTGTTGGATAAAATTTCGCTCCTTATAGAGAAATCAGTCCGTCAGGAAGCCGCTCAACGGAAAACCCAGATACAGATTCTGCAAAATCAGATCAATCCTCATTTTATATATAACACCATGGAAATTTTTTCATCACAGATGGAGCTTTACGGTCACTATGAGGAATCCGACGCGATGAGCGCCTTTGCCAATATGCTCCGCTATAATATTCGGCTCGCGGATCATTACGCGCTTATCCGGGAAGAACTCGACCAGATAAGGAATTATATCCAGCTGCAAAAACTGAGATATCCAAATCTCTTTGTGGAATTTTCCGTTCCCGGAGAATTACTGGACAAAAAAATCATCCGTTTCATCCTGCAGCCCTTTATAGAAAACAGTATATGTCATGGTATGCCGGAGGAATCCTATCATCTTCGCATTGCTGTCTCAGCCGTCTGCTATGATACGCATATAACTTTTTTCATTCGGGACAACGGAAAAGGGATGTCGCCGCAACTGGCAGAAGAGCTTAACCGTCGATTTTCTTCAACAGCTCCATATGATGACACTTCTTCATCAATCGGATTATACAATATCAATCGCCGGCTTCAGCTCTTCTACGGAGAAATCTATTCGCTGAAAGCAGAACCGCTTCCCCGATGCGGGGTCTGTTTCTCTTTTTCTATTCCGATGGATACCCATTCCTGATTGCAGAGGCGACGATTATTCCGAAGCGACAACCCACGCGCGTTCCAGGCCGAGCTTTTCCTTATTCTCCTGGAACCGCTCGTTTTGATATTCGTCCAGTTCTTCCATGCCCATAGAATCCATCTGCGCAATGGCCTCCTCATACTTTTGCACACATTCCTCCGCTGAATCGGCCATTATAATCTCAGGCTCTATCTGTTCCCAGTAATTTTCAATCTTGGTCTGTATTCCGGCCAGATCTGTATTTGCTTCCGGATCAATGTCTGTGAAGCATTTATCATCTATAATCTGCACCTCCGGATCGGTATTCATCTTAAGCTCATCTTCATCAAGAGGATCCGTAGGAACTTCCTGATATTTCTGGATAATGGACCAGTCCACCATAAATGACATATCCAGATTGTATTTTGCGTAAGCGGATTCATAGTTCTCGCTGTATTCTTCCACAACTTCATCCCGCATTACCACAGATCCATCTACTACGTCGTAGGTATCGGTTCCGTACTGGGCGTCCAGCGTCATTTCCTCTGTTGTCAGATAAGAAAATAACTGTATGATCCGATTGGGATATTCTGCATTCGTTGTGATTACTGTTCCTGTCCAGCCGCCCGAATTTACAGATAAAACCTCAGGCTCTTCTCCTGAATCTCCACTCATCTGTCCACAATAGAGCATCAGTGCATCTGAATCATAACTGTACAACGATTCTCTCGCTGTCTGCACGGTTGGAACTCCGGTCGCCGCAAATACGGCTCCTGATGCAATTTTGGTCTCCAGCTGTGAGGAATCCATCGTAAACTCTTCATCCGTCATCAGCCCTTCCCGGTACAGCGTATTGTAAAACAGCAGCGCCTCCAGAAATTCCGGCGTTCTCTTTTCATTTACCAGATTTCCGTCTTCATCCTCCAGGCACATTCCAAACTGCTGTGCAAGATATGGTGTATAATGTCCTACGAATGGAGTTACCGTCTGCCCGTCATAAGTCAGATTTGCTTCTTTTACCTTTCTCAGAGTGTTAAGAAACCCTTCCTTGGTCTGCAAATCTTCCATTGATCCGCCGATCTGTTCCAGCAGATCGGTGCGGACAAAATTATGATTATGTGTCACCCTGTATCCTCCAAATTCACTGTTGCACCTCTCGTCGCTTGTAAAGTAACTTGCCAGGGTATACCAGTGTCCATCATCATTCTGATACCATTCTGCCATTGACTCCGGCACATTTAAATCCGGCGCGTATTTTTCAGACAATTCGTCGAGAGGATAAAGAAGTCCGTTATCCTCCAGCGTCAGTCTCTGCGAAGCGGTAATATCCATGGTAATAACATCCGGAAGATCGCCTGTTGTGATAAGCAGATTGAGTTTGTCAAGATCTCCCGATGTAAATTCGATCGTAATCCCTGTATCTTCAAGTATTTTCGCATCTGCAAGATTTGTATCCGGCGAAAATGTTTTTCCGAACCAATCATAACACACGAACCATTCTATCGTAATCGGCGTTGTATCCGTTTCCCAGCTGTTTCCATCTTCCAGAGAAACTTCCTGAAAATTTTCTTCCGTCAGTTCCTGTTCTTCCTGCGAGGCTGCCTTTCCACAGCCTGCAATCATTCCTGTAAGAAGCATTCCTGTCATAAACACTGAAAAAATTTGTTTCGTTCTTTTTTTCATCCTTTTTTCTCCTCCTCTGTCAAAAGTCCGGTAATAAATTGAAAGATTCTGTCGCAATATCCCGGAAGATCCTCGTGGCCATAATCATAATAAATATAAATTTCTTTTTCGCTTTCAATATGATTATACACTGCAAACTGCGTAGATGGGGGACACACATTATCCATCATGCTGACCGCCTGCATTACCCGGCCCCGGATACGCGTAGCCAGATTCTGAACATCCAGATATCCCATCTTTTTAAATATTTCATCTTCTCTGAGATGGAGCGGGTCAAACTGCCGGAAATACGTTCGGATCTCAGCATAGGCATTCTCCGCCATATCCATATCCCACACTCTCCTGTAATCGCTTAGGAACGGATACTGAATCGCTGCTCTGGCTATTCCCGGTTCAAGAGCCGCGCAGGCAACGGAAAGTCCCCCTCCCTGTGATCCTCCCGAGACAGCCACTCTGGTTTCATCTACTTCGGGCATATTCATAACAATTTTCGCCAGTTCTGCCGTATCCAGAAAAATATGACGCATCAACATATCCTGCGGTTCCCCGTCAAGCCCACGGATCACATGCCCGTTAACCGTCGTTCCTTTTACGCCTCCGGTATCTTCTGATCGTCCTCCCTGACCTCTGCAATCCAATGCCGCCACGACAAACCCGGCGGCCGCATAACTGAGTTTATCATTCCAGCTTCGTGAGCTGTCTGTATATCCATGGAACAGTAAAACTGCCGGCATTTTCTTTTTTCTGAATTTGGGTATGATTAACTTTGCATAAATCCGGGCGTTTCTTACTCCTGTAAAATACATATCATAACAGTCTGCATACCACACCTGAAAATCGGATGGGATCAGTTCTGTCCTGGGATCCGTTTCTCGCATTTCCTGAAGCGCGTCATTCCAGTATTCGTCAAAATCCTCCGGTTTGGGATTGGTTCCCATATATTCCTTCAGTTGTTCTAAGGGCATATCAAGCATTGGCATTTTTCATTCCTCCTGCAATTAAGTTTATTTTCACTTTTTCTTACTCAGCCTTTAACCGCGCCTATCGTCATACCCTTTACAAAGTATTTCTGAAGGAACGGATATACGCATACGATCGGCAGTGCGGTGATTGCCATCGCCGCAAATTTAATCGACTGTGACGTAATTGTTCTTGCTGCTTCAGGCATCGCATTTGCCGCCTGACTTCCAAGAGAATTGGACACGGATGGGTCATTGATCAATTTTTGCAGGAACAACTGAATCGGCTGAAGATTCACATCATTTGTATACATCATTGCGTCAAAATAGGAGTTCCAGTGATTCACGATCGTAAAAAGCGCTACCGCCGCCAGCACCGGTTTAATCAAAGGCAGTACAATTCTGAAAAAAACTGTGTACTCGCTCGCGCCGTCAATCTTAGACGACTCTATCAAAGACTGAGGAAGTTCCCTGATAAACGACTGCATGATTATCATGTTCCAGACCGAGAAAAGCGTTGGGATAATATACACCCAGAAACTGTCAAACAGTCCGATATCTTTGATCAGAATAAACGTCGGAATCATTCCGCCTGAAAAATACATGGTAAACAACATTATCGGGATGTAAATTTTCTTCCCTTTGAGATTAGGTCTTGTAAGTCCATAAGACACCCACGCAGTGAAAAATACACTTGTTACTGTTCCTATAGCCGTTCGCATAATTGTGATCGTAAACGCCTGCAAAAGTGTGTCTTCAAAGAATACCGCCTTAAAATTATCCCATGTAAACTCTCTCGGCCAAAGATAAACGCCTCCGCGCATGTAGTCATATCCGTCGTTGAAAGCTCCTGCGATCGTATACCAAAGCGGAAATACCATAATAACAATAAGAATACACATGATCACAACATTTACAACATCAAATATCTGGATCTTTTTCTTTCTCATTTTTTCCCTCCGTCCTAAAACAGCCCGTGTTCCGTTAACTTCCTTGACACCTTATTTGCAATCAGAAGAAGGATTACCGAAATTACAGACTTAAATAATCCAACCGCCGTCGCATAAGAAAATCTGGATTGGGACAGGCCGACTTTGTACACATATGTATCAATTGTCTCACTGACCGGAAGATTAATACTGTTCTGAAGCACAAACATCTGTTCAATTCCCGTATTCAATATAGAAGAAATTTGAAAAATCAGCATAATCACGATTGTACCGATAATCGACGGCAAAGTCAGGTGTATAATCTTCTGAATTCTTCCCGCTCCATCGATATCCGCCGCTTCAAACATCTCCTGATCAATCCCTGTTATTGCGGCAATATACAGTATCGAATTAAAGCCGGCCGTCTTTATGATCGTCACAATTACATAAATTGCATAAAATTTTCCCTGGGCCGCCATAAAGTTTACCGGTCCGTCCAATATCCCAAGGGCCTGTCCCACATAGCTGATTACACCGCTCGACGACAGCATCTCCATCACAATACCGCCAAAAATAACCCATGAAAGGAAATAAGGAAGATACGATGCAGTCTGGACTATCTTTTTAAAACGCTTCCCCTTCAGTTCGCAGATTAGTATTGCAAGGATAACAGGCACCGGAAATCCGAATATTAACGCCAGAAGATTGAGTACAATCGTATTGCGCATTACGTCTGCAAAATTAGGATCCGTAAAAAACTCAATAAAATATTTAAACCCCACCCAATCTGTCCCCTGAAGACCGTTGATCAGATCATATTCCTTAAATGCCATAATCAAACCATACATCGGTATGTAAGAAAATATGATCAGGAAAATAATTCCCGGCAAAACCATACTTTGAATCTGAAGCTGATTTTTCCACTTTCCAAAGTTACCTGCCGCTCTGCTTTTTTCTCTTGTTTTTGCAACTCTCATTTCTTGACCTCCTCTTTGCAATTAATATACACAAAACAGAGGAGTAAACCTATACCATCATTTTGTATTTTCTACCATTTTTTCTATAAAATTAAATACAAACAATACTATATTTTCATTTACGCTTATTTTACTTTATAGTATAATTGCTATAGTCATATAACTTATTAACAGGAGAAACCCCATGAAAAAGAATGAGAATATCATTGCCATCTATTCGCGAAAATCAAAATTTACTGGCAAAGGCGAAAGTATCGGCAATCAAGTTGAACTCTGTAAAAAATATATCAATACCCATTATCCTGAAGTTTCACAGGAACATATTTTCATATATGAGGACGAAGGCTTTTCCGGCGGCAATCTGAACCGTCCGGACTTTAAAAAGATGATGGACGCTGCCCGACAGAAAAAATTCAGGGTGATTATTGTGTACCGTCTCGACCGGATCAGCCGTAATATCAGCGACTTTTCCAGTCTCATTGAAGAACTTTCCAGATTGGAGATTGCTTTCGTATCCATACGAGAGCAGTTCGATACAGGAACGCCCATGGGACGGGCTATGATGTATATTGCCTCTGTCTTTTCCCAGCTGGAACGTGAGACCATTGCCGAACGTATTCGTGACAATATGCACGAGCTGGCAAAGACCGGCCAGTGGCTTGGCGGTACCACTCCCACCGGATATTTATCAGAAGCTGTCCAGAAGATAACCATTGACGGGAAGTCAAAGAAAACCTGCAAACTGAAACTGATCCCAGAAGAAGCAGATATCATCCGGCTGATTTATGACCTGTATATGGAACATAATTCCCTGACATCAACAGAAGCAGAACTGATAAAGCGCGGACTCAAAACGAAAAACAATAAATTATTTACCCGTTTTTCTATCAAAGCCATTTTACAGAATCCTGTTTATATGATTGCAGATGAAGACGCATACAATTATCTGGTGAAAGAAAACACTGATCTGAATTCTGATAAAGAAGCATTTGACGGCATCCACGGAATTATGGCATACAACCGTACAAATCAGGAAAAAGGGAAAGCCATTACCTATCTTCCTCCCACTGAATGGATTGTTGCGGTAGGTCTGCATCAGGGCATTGTTCCGGGCAAAGTCTGGATTTCTGTACAGGAGTCTCTGGAGCGGAATAAAAGTAAGGCATACCGAAAGCCCCGGAATAACGAAGCGCTCCTGACTGGTCTTTTATACTGCACATGCGGCAGCCGTATGTATCCGAAGATCAGCAAGCGAAAAACTGCTGACGGGAAGCCAATCTACACTTATGTATGTAAATTAAAAGAGCGCAGCAAACGTTCCATGTGCAGCAGTAAAAATGCTAATGGAAACACACTGGATCTGGCTGTGATTGAACAGATTAAGTTGCTGGAAGATGACAAAGGTTCCTTCATTGACCAGTTGGAACGAAGCCGGAAATTCTATACTGGAAACAGAGCAGCCTATGAAGAGCAGCTGGCTTCCATCCATCAGGAAAAAGAAGAACTGGAAAAGAAAATTGAAGGTCTGGTTGATTCTCTGGCCGATTTAGGCAACAGCACGGTTAGGAATCAGGTGGCACAGCGTATTGAGCAGCTGAATCAAAAATGCACAGAAACAGACAACCGGATCCAGGAACTGGAAGCACTGACTTCCCAGCACGCTCTCAGTGATATCGAATTTGACGTCATGCGGCAGTTGCTGTCCGTCTTCAAGACAAGCATTGACGAAATGAGTATAGAACAGAAACGTGCGGCGATCCGCACGCTCGTCCGCAAAGTTGTATGGGACGGTGTCAACGCCCATATCATCCTCTTCGGCGTGCAGGATGATGAAATTGAATATCCGCCGCTTTCCTACCAAGCGAATGAAGACGACAGCACAGAAGACGACTTGGAAGAACTGGAACGGTTCAGTGATGTGGATTATGAAGATGAAATCGCTGACGGCTCAAAAACTCATTGGGGTGAGGATAGCAAATGAAATTCTCATGCATCTCCGTTCAAAGAAAAAAATATCCAAAGAAATATCCCTGTATGAACCGATCGGAACTGACCGTGAAGGTAATGAGATCAAACTCTATGACATCATTGAAACTGACGATACCGATGTGCCTGAAAAAATTTATCTGAAAGAAAATATACAGAAACTCTATGAAAAAGTCGAAAACGAGCTTTCCGCCAGAGAAAAGCTCGTTTTAAAAATGCGGTATGGATTATACAATAGCGAAGAGTACACCCAGCGGGAAATTGCCAGGCAGATCGGAATTTCCCGCTCTTACGTCTCAAGGATAGAGAAAAGCGCGATCCAGAAACTCCGGGAGCATTTTAAAAAGGAAGAATAAAAATTCGTATTTGACGGAGAGACATCTCCTCGGTAAAATGTTCGAAAATCGCTCGGATACAGTGGATTGACTCACGTATCCGGGACAAACGGGGAAGGTTCATCAAAAGAGCTGTATCCGACTGATTTTCTGCGTTCATCCAATCAGAAGTGTCTCCCCGATAATCACGAAGTTTACAGAAAATTGATTGAAAAAAGTGGGATTTATCAATAAAATTTCAGCTGTTTCCGATTTGTATGAGGGTTTGTTGAAAGATAACGCTGCGGCTGAAAAGTGTCCTGACCGAATACGCCGGCAGAAAAAGAAGATACTGCATAAGCTATGCATCGACATGGAGCGTTCCGAATACACCTCGCTCTCCATGTTAGCGATATTAAAATGCGAGTTCCAATGGACAAGCATTTTGATATTGCGTTACATGGATTCGAGGGGATGAGGTAAAGCGGGTCGGCATAGCGTTGCAGTATCTTCTTTTTCTGCGTCCGTTGTTCGATTAGTATATCTCTATTACTGCAGCAGCATCTGTTCAACAAATACGAATTTCATACATTCTTTACATCCTTTAGCAGTTCTTCCGGAGTAATCCCGTAAAGCTTTGCCAGAGCGATCATATTCGAAGTTGACGGTTCGGATGTTCCCTGTTCCCATTTGGATACAGCCTGCCTGCTTACTCCCAGAGACTCAGCCACAAACTCCTGTGTCATTTTTCTGTCTGTACGGTATTTTTTTAACACCTCTCCCAACGACTTCCGCGTCTCTGATTTTTCCTTTCTTACATCCTGCGAATTGATGTACTTTTTTAACGTTCTGACAATCAGCAGGAACAGATAGGCTACTGCCGCGATGAATACGATCAAAATAATAAGACTGATTATAGTCATTATAAATGTTATCTGCATGATTCTCACCTCCCTTTTCTGATGTACACATGATATCAGAAAGGACCGGTTGCATCTACCAACTATTACGCAACTTTGCGGTTGCTGTAAAAAGCAGACCATCCGGAAATACCGGACAGCCTGCTTTTTTACATGATTGGTATTTATAATACTTCTGTACCTTACTCCTGCGGACCTGCTGCGACAAGTGCTTTTCCAAGCTCGTTGCTCTCGTATTTTTTGAAATTCTTGATAAATCTTGCAGCCAGATCTTTCGCTTTTGTCTCCCACTCTGATGCGTCAGCGTATGTGTCGCGGGGATCAAGGATAGCAGGATCAACTCCCGGAAGTTCTGTCGGAACTTCGAAGTTGAAGTGCGGGATTGTCTTTGTCGGCGCGTCAAGGATAGCTCCGCTTAAGATCGCGTCGATGATGCCGCGTGTATCTTTGATGGAAATACGTTTTCCTGTTCCGTTCCATCCTGTATTTACGAGATAAGCTTTCGCTCCGCTCTCTTTCATTCTCTTAACGAGCTCCTCCGCGTATTTTGTCGGGTGCAGCTCAAGGAACGCCTGTCCGAAGCATGCGGAGAATGTCGGTGTCGGCTCTGTGATACCACGCTCTGTACCGGCAAGTTTAGCTGTGAAACCTGACAGGAAGTAGTATTCTGTCTGCTCCGGTGTAAGTACGGATACCGGCGGAAGTACTCCGAATGCATCGGCTGACAGGAAGATCACGTTCTTTGCCGCCGGAGCCGCAGATACCGGGCGGACGATCTTCTCGATGTGATCGATCGGATAGGATACACGTGTATTCTCTGTCACGCTCTTGTCTGTAAAGTCAATGTTTCCGTCAGCGTCAAGTGTAACGTTCTCCAGAAGAGCGTCTCTCTTGATCGCATTGTAGATATCCGGCTCAGAGTCTTTGTCAAGATCGATAACTTTCGCGTAGCATCCGCCCTCGAAGTTGAATACTCCGTTGTCATCCCAGCCGTGCTCGTCGTCACCGATGAGCAGTCTCTTCGGGTCTGTGGAAAGTGTTGTCTTGCCTGTTCCGGAAAGGCCGAAGAAGATAGCCGTATTCTCGCCGTTCATATCAGTGTTTGCGGAGCAGTGCATGGAAGCGATTCCCTTAAGCGGCAGGTAGTAATTCATCATAGAGAACATACCTTTCTTCATCTCTCCGCCGTACCATGTGTTTACGATAACCTGCTCGCGGCTTGTGATATTGAACATAACTGCTGTCTCAGTTCTGAGTCCCAGCTCTTTGTAGTTTTCTACTTTTGCTTTGGAAGCGTTGTATACTATGAAGTCAGGCTCGAAGTTCTCTAACTCTTCATCTGTCGGGCGGATGAACATATTTGTTACGAAGTGAGCCTGCCATGCGACCTCAACGATGAAACGGATCGCCATACGCGTATCTTTGTTAGCTCCGCAGAATGCGTCTACAACGAAAAGTCTCTTGTTGGAGAGTTCATTCTTCGCGATGTCTTTTACTGCATTCCATGCCTCCTGAGACGCCGGATGGTTGTCGTTCGGATACTCGTCGGATGTCCACCATACAGTATCTTTGGAGTTTTCGTCCATAACGATATATTTGTCTTTCGGTGAACGTCCTGTGTAGATACCTGTCATCACGTTTACTGCACCGAGTTCACTTTCCTGACCTTTGTCAAAACCTTCCAGATTCGGATTTGTCTCTTCCTCGAATAACATCTCATAGGAAGGATTGTGAACGATCTCCGTAGTTCCCGTAATGCCATACTGAGTCAAATCAATATTTGCCATACCTCTTCTACCTCTCTCTTTCTAAAATCTTTAAGGGGATTTGTGTCATAACCCCAATATGCCCCCATTATACAGAATAAAGATTGAAAAATCAATAACCATCTTATTAAATTCCCACTTTTTGTGAAAGTTTTATCAGAATTAAATTCATTCATTGACGCTTATTTTTTAAACATGTCGATCTTTTCGCTAAAAAAATGCAGGATTCAAAATCAAATCCTGCATTTTTATTCCGAATAAATATAAAATTAACAAACTTTTTATTACACTGCCGGACCGCTCCTCAGAATCCGAGGATCTCTTTTACCGTCTCTTTCATAGCGCCGGCATCACATTCTCTCGTATGACGGATCTCAGCATTCCGTATCTCTTCGATCGCTTTCGGTACTGCTGTGCCGGAGAGCAGGCTCAGCTCGTCGATCAATTCAAACTCGTCCGAGTCTGCATATTTTACATCAATAGCAGACATCACACTGTGGATAAATTTATACGGACTCGCCGTAGACGCCACAAGACACTTTTTATCATCACCGCCGTTTTCTCTGTACCGGGCGCATACATACGACGCAACTGCCGTGTGAGTATCCATTATGTATCCGGTCTTCTCATAGACCGTCCGGATCGTCTCTTTTGTCTCCTCTTCCGTGGCAAATCCGCCCTCGAAATCTGAAAGGCGCTCTTTCATCTCCGGAGTGATCTCATATGTTCCTTTCTCCTTAAGCCGCGCCATCAGTTCAGAGTTTTTCTTCGCGTCCTGTCCCGCGACAGTATAGATCAGCCGTTCCAGATTACTGGAGATCAGGATATCCATGGACGGAGAAGACGTCAGGATAAACTCGCGATTCCTGTCATATACGCCTGTCCGGAAGAAATCAAAGAGCACTTTGTTTTCGTTGGAGGCACAGATCAGTTTTGCGATCGGGACTCCCATCTGCTTTGCATAATATGCCGCAAGAATATTTCCGAAGTTTCCGGTCGGAACCGTCACATTGATCTCCTCGCCGGATGTGATCTCTTCATTCTCCAGAAGTTTTGCATACGCATAGACATAATAAACCACCTGTGGAACGAGTCGCCCGATATTGATGGAATTTGCCGATGAGAACTGATAACCTGCATCTGCAAGTTCCTTTTCCAGTTCCTTATCTTCAAAGAGAGCTTTGACGCCGCTCTGAGCATTGTCGAAATTTCCGTGGATCGCCACTACAGATGTATTCGCGCCTTTCTGCGTCACCATCTGCAGTTCCTGTACACGGCTCACACCGCCCTTCGGATAAAATACGATGATCTTCGTTCCGGGGACATCGGCAAATCCCGCCAGAGCCGCTTTTCCGGTATCTCCCGATGTGGCTGTCAGGATCACGATATCCTTCGTCACATGATTCTTCTTCGCCGCCGTTGTCAGCAGGTACGGAAGGATCGAGAGAGCCATATCCTTGAACGCGATCGTAGCGCCGTGGAAGAGTTCCAGATGATATGTATCTTCTACCTTGACGAGAGGAGCGATCACCTCTGTGTCAAATTTAGAGTCATATGCACTGTCAATGCAGCGTTTCAGCTCTTCTTCCGTAAAGTCCGTGAGGAACTGCTTCATGACAGCGTAGGCAGTCTCCTGATATGTCATGCTTTTTAATTCATCCATCGTTACGTCAAGTTTCGGAATGTATTCCGGTACGAACAGTCCGCCGTCGTCAGCGAGTCCTTTTAAGATTGCCTCAGAAGCGGTCACTGTTTTATCAGAGTTTCTCGTGCTCTTATATAATAGATTCATTCTTATATGCCCTCTTTTTCTTCGTTATTTACGCAGTGATCGGGGAATTTATTTCTTCTTTTTATTATTCGTATAATTGACGAGACCGCCCGCAGCGATCAGTTTCTGCATGAACTCCGGGAACGCCTGCCCCCGGAACTCGGTGCCTTTCGTCAGATTGTAGATCTTGCCGCTGTCAAAATCTACTTCCACCTCGTCCCCTGCCTCAATGCCTTTCGCCGCCTCCGGGCACTCGATGATCGGAAGCCCGATGTTGATGGCATTGCGGTAAAAGATACGCGCGAAAGTCTCTGCGATGATGCAGCTCACGCCTGCCGTCTTTAAGCAGAGCGGCGCATGCTCCCTTGAAGAGCCGCAGCCGAAGTTCTTATTGGCAACGATCAGGTCGCCCGGCTGTACCTTCTTCACGAAATCCGGATCAATATCCGCCATCGCATGGCTTGCCAGTTCCTGCGCGTCAAAGGAATTCAGATATCTTGCCGGGATGATCACGTCTGTGTCCACATTGTCGCCGTATTTAAAAACATGTCCTTTTGCTCTCATTCCATGTCACCCACTTTCTCAGGATTTGCGATGCAGCCTGCGATCGCGCTGGCTGCCGCCACTTCGGGAGAAGCCAGATAGATCAGGGAGTCCACATGGCCCATACGTCCGACAAAGTTGCGGTTCGTAGTGGAAACGCATTTCTCTCCTGCCGCCATAACACCCATGTGACCGCCCATGCACGGTCCGCAGCTCGGAGTGTTCACCGCGCAGCCGGCATCTACGAAGATTTCCAGCAGCCCCTCTTCGATACATTGTTTGTAGATCTTCTGTGTGGCCGGCACGACCATCACCCGCACGTCCGGATGCACCGTATGTCCTTTCAGGACCGCCGCTGCTTTTCTCATATCCTCCATGCGTCCGTTTGTACATGATCCGATCACAACCTGGTCGATCCTGACCGGCTCCATTGTCTCGATTTCATCGATAGTCTTCGCATTTCCCGGAAGATGCGGGAACGCTACTGTCGGACGGACCTCGGACAGGTCTATTGTGATCACTTCGTCATACCGGGCGTCCTCATCCGCCTCGTAGATCGTGTACGGTTTCTTTGAATGCTCTCTGATATACGCAAGAGCCCGGTCATCTACAGGGAAGATTCCGTTCTTTGCGCCCGCCTCGATCGCCATATTCGCCATCGTGAAGCGGTCGTCCATGGACAGGTTTGCGATGCCGTCTCCGGTGAACTCCATGGATTTGTAAAGAGCACCGTCAACGCCGATCTTTCCTATGATATGGATGATAATATCCTTTCCGCTGACATATTTCCCCGGTTTTCCTGTCAGGACAAACTTGACGGCGCTTGGCACCTTAAACCAGATCTCTCCGGTGGCCATGCCGGTTGCCACGTCTGTCGTTCCCATTCCCGTGGAAAATGCTCCGAGAGCACCGTATGTACAGGTGTGGGAATCCGCGCCGATGATACACTCGCCGGCGGTCACAACTCCCGCTTCCGGAAGGATCGCATGCTCCACACCGGATTTGCCCTGCTCAAAATACCATGTCAGTCCCTGTTCTTTCGCGTACTCACGGATCGCCTTGGAGTTCTCCGCTGATTTGATGTCCTTGTTCGGTGTAAAATGATCCGGAACAAATACTACTTTATCTTTGTCAAACACGTGATCTGACATCTGCTTGATGATCGGCAGAGCCATCGGGCCTGTGATATCATTTGCCATGACCACGTCAAGCTTTGCTTCGATCAGCTGGCCTGCCTCTACAGAATCAAGCCCTGCATGAGCTGCCAGGATCTTCTGCGTCATTGTCATTCCCATAATGACAGCCTCCTCTTTCTTTAAACGTCTATTTTGTCATTTTACCACAGGGCAGTCAGAAAAAAAAGAGGAAGAAATTAATGTCCTCCCTCTTTATATCGTATTATTATTTCTCTGCAATATATCCTTTCGCCGTAAGAGCCTCCGCGCACAGGACCGCTCCGCCTGCCGCTCCTCTTACTGTGTTATGGGAAAGTCCGATGAACTTATAGTCGTACATCGTATCCTCTCTCAGGCGGCCGATAGATACTCCCATTCCGTTCTCGTAATCCACATCCAGAGTAACCTGCGGACGATTGTCGTCTTCCAGATACCGGATGAACTGCTTCGGAGCGCTGGGAAGCTCTGCCTCCTGCGGGAAGCCTTTGAAGTTTACAAGCTTCTCGATGAGCTGTTCTTTTGTCGGTTTTTTCTCAAAGTTGATGAACACTGCCGCGGTATGTCCGTTCAATACCGGGACGCGCACGCACTGGCATGTGATCTTCGGAAGCTCGGCTTTCACAATTTGACCGTTCTCCACTTTACCGAGGACACGGAGCGGCTCCTGCTCGCTCTTCTCTTCCTCTCCGCCGATGAACGGGATGATGTTTCCAACCATTTCCGGCCAGTCTTTAAATGTCTTTCCTGCACCGGAGATAGCCTGATATGTCGTGACAACAAGCTCCTTCGGTCCGAATTCTTTCCATGCAGCAAGGCACGGAGCATAGCTCTGGATGGAGCAGTTCGGTTTTACTGCGATAAATCCGCGTGTTGTGCCAAGACGTTTCTTCTGATCCGGGATCACATCAAAATGATCCGCATTAATCTCCGGCACTACCATCGGAACGTCCGGCGTCCAGCGGTGCGCGCTGTTGTTGGATACGACCGGAGTCTCTGTCTTGGCATATTCTTCCTCGATCGCCCTGATCTCTTCCTTGCTCATGTCCACCGCACTGAACACAAAATCAACTGTGGACGCCACGTGCTCCACATCATTTACGTTGAGCACTACAAGCTTTTTCACCGCCTCCGGCATGGGAGTATCCATTTTCCAGCGATCCCCTACCGCCTCTTCGTATGTCCTGCCTGCGGAACGCGGGCTGGCAGCGACTGTCACAACCTCAAACCACGGATGGTTCTCGAGCAGAGCGATAAATCTCTGTCCCACCATACCTGTTGCACCTAAGATTCCAACTCTTAATTTCTGATCCATTTTTCTTTTTCCTTTCTTCTGTGCTATATGCTGTATTCTATAGTTCTGTATCTATTCGGCGGCAAGATGTTCTTCTTCCGCCCTGATCACTTTCTCCATCGCGGCTTTTCCCGGCGCTCCGATCGTATTTCTCATCTCCACGCAGGTCTTCATGCTGATGGCGTCATAAATGTCTTCTTCAAACACCGGTGAAATCGCCCTGAACTCATCCATACTCATATCATCCAGCGCGATCCCCTTATCGATACAGTAGAGGACAAGCCGCCCCACGATACCATGTGCATCGCGGAACGGAACGCCGTGGTTCACCAGATAGTCTGCGGCGTCTGTCGCATTGGTAAACCCATGCTTCGCGCTCTCTTCCATGCGGGCGGAATTGAACTTCATCGTCTTCAACATTCCCGTAAAGAGCGCCAGACACCCTTTCGTCGTGTCAATGGCGTCAAAGACAAATTCCTTGTCCTCCTGCATATCCTTATTATATGCCAGCGGAAGCCCTTTCATCGTTGTCAGCATAGAGGTCAGAGCGCCGTACACCCTTCCGGTCTTTCCGCGCACCAGCTCGGCGATATCCGGATTCTTCTTCTGGGGCATGATACTGCTGCCTGTACTGTATGCGTCGTCGATCTCCACGAATTCGTATTCATTGGTGTTCCAGATGATCACTTCCTCGGAAAATCTGCTCAGATGCATCATCACCGTGGACATTGCCGACAGAAGTTCAATGAGATAATCCCTGTCTGAAACGGAGTCCATGCTGTTCAGCGTCGGTCCGTCGAAGTCCAGAAGTTCCGCCGTGTATTCCCGGTCAAGCGGATATGTGGTTCCCGCCAGCGCGCCGGAACCAAGCGGACAGAGATTCATTCTCTTATAAATATCTTTCATACGGGAACGGTCGCGCTTGAACATCTCGAAATATGCTCCCATGTGATGCGCCAGCGTGATCGGCTGCGCTTTCTGCAGATGTGTAAATCCCGGCATATATGTCTCGAGATTCTCTTTCATCAGCTTTAAGAGCACTTCCAGCATCTCTTTTAAAAGGCTGTCCAGCTCAAGGATCTCGTCTCTTGTGTAGAGCTTCATATCCAGAGCCACCTGATCGTTCCTGCTCCGTCCGGTGTGGAGCTTTTTCCCCGCGTCCCCGATCCGGTCGATCAGATTCGCCTCAACAAAGCTGTGGATATCTTCATATTCTTCTGTAATCTCAAGAGCCCCGTTCTCCACATCTGTCCGGATACTCTCAAGACCTTTGATGATCTTCTCTTCCTCTTCCCCGGTCAGGATCCCCTGCTTCGCGAGCATCGTCACATGAGCGATACTTCCGCGGATATCCTGTTTATAAAATCTCTTATCGAAAGAGATCGATGCATTGAAATTGTATACCAGTTTGTCCGTCTCTTTTGTAAAACGACCGCCCCATAACTGTGCCATTTCTCTTTCCTCTTTTCTCTCGCCTGTTTTTGATTGAAATCACCGGAAATGCCAAAAGGCATATTCCGGGATTGTATGCGGTCGCCAAGGTCCCGGGCAAGCCCGGACTTTGGCTCGTCGCCTTTGCAAATAAAATACAGTCCGGATTATTCAGTCTGTCCTGTATTTTCGACTTAGTTTACCACAGTAAAGTATGTATGTCTACTTAAAACTACATTTTCTTTTAACAGTTCAGCCATCTGATGTCGGGAGACGGATTTATAATGGCGCGGGCTGAACTGTTTCACTTCTCAGCCGCATCTCATGGAGAATTCGCATCCGCAGTAGTCCTGCCTGTAGAGTCCGTATTCTTGCGATAGCTCGACAGACCGCTTATATCCGTTTTTCTTCTTAAAATCGGAAATCAGATATTTCACTCCATATTCCTCTCCGACACGCAGTCCGGTCTCATTGAGCTTTTGTGCATTCTTCATAGGGCTGATGCTGAGCGTTGTCGTAAAATAGTCGAACCCGCCTGCCGCAGCCTGCCTTGCCGCTTCGGAAAGCCGCAGCTCATAGCATTTCAGGCACCGCGCTCCGCCCTCTTTCAGATCTTCCATGCCTGCTGCCATCTCGTAAAACTTCTCTTTATCGTATTCACCTACAAGAAATGAAACCGGATATCGGAACTTCATATCATGGATCAATTTCCGCTGCTCCGCAATACGTTTCGCGTATTCGCTCTCCGGATAGATATTCGGATTGTAATAAAAAACAGTTATCCTGAAATACTCTGACAGATATTCCAGCACATAGCTGCTGCAGGGCGCACAGCAGCTGTGGAGCAGAAGAGCCGGGACCCTCTGTTCCGCTTCAAGCTGTGTGAGCAGCTTTTCAAGTTCTTTCTGATAGTTGATTTTCTGCACATTCATCTGTAATTCTCCTGTAAGATCGCTTAACATAACGGCATAATATACCGGAACTGTAAAGGATCAAACCGGAAAACATCTCCACAGCTCAATCCGCATTACAGTTCCGGCACACTCATTTCACAGCAGATACAAAAGAGATACCATCGTAAAAGACTATGAATCGTAGATCATTGCTATGATATCCACGATCCGATCGATCCCGAGCATACTTGCATTAAAGAGCATCTGATGGGATCGGATGCTGCCCCAGTCCTGCCCGGTATGCACTTCATAATAATATCTGCGCTCTTTGTCCGTCCTGCGGATACGCTCCGCCGCCTTTCTCTCGGTCAGCCCGTACAGCTCCATGATCCGTTTCCTGCGGTCTTCCTTATCTGCGCAGATAAATACGTTGATGCAGTCCGCGCGGTCTTTCAGGACATGATCCGCGCAGCGTCCTACGATCACGCACGGTCCCTTTTGCGCGAGACTCCGGATGATCTCTGTCTGTTTCAGATAAACATCCGTATCAAAAGACGGAATGTATGATGCCGCATTGATAAAATCCGTATACATCCCAGGCGTCATCGTATAGCCGGCTACAAACGTATTGAGACTCGACTCGTCTACCCGTTCGGCATCTTCCGTTCTCACTCCCAATGCCTCCGCCGCCATGCTCACAAGTCTGTAGTCATAAAGCGGAATTTCCAGTCTGTCTGCGAGTTTCTGTCCGATCTCATGCCCGCCGCTCCCGAATTCACGGCCGATCGTAATAATCTTATGTCTGGTCATATTGATCCCTCCTTTCCGTTTTTTTACGTTGTTATCTGTTACTTATATTATACTCTTCTTCCTCTGATGAGACAACGGGATTTCGCACTTTTCCCGCACACAGGATTTCTTTTTTCATACACTAACTATAGATATACAACATGGATGGAAGTGACCTTATGACTCCAATATTGGAATTAAAAAATATTGATTATTCCTATCACACATTGGACGGGGAGACAAAGGCCCTGTCCAATATTTCATTTTCACTTACGAGAGGTGAGTTCACTGCCGTCGTCGGGCCTTCCGGATGCGGGAAATCGACCCTGCTCTCCCTGATCGACGGTCTGATGAAACCGGAGAGCGGGGAACTGCTGATGAACGGGAATCCTTTGACGGAAAATTCATCAAAGATAGGATATATGCTCCAGCACGACCATCTCTTTGAATGGCGTACCGTATACCGCAACGTCCTTCTGGGCGCAGAGATCGGCAGGCGCCTTACACCGGAAATCAAAAAACGGGCGGAAGAGATGCTCGAACAGTATGGTCTGGAGCAGTTCACGCGATCCAGACCCTCTGAATTGTCCGGCGGCATGCGGCAGAGAGCGGCGCTGATCCGCACGCTCCTTCTGGACCCGGAACTGCTGCTGCTTGACGAGCCGTTCTCTGCCCTTGATTATCAGACGCGGCTGACCGTCAGCGATGACATCGGGCAGATCATACGGGAATCCGGCAAGACCGCGCTCCTTGTCACCCACGATCTCTCGGAGGCAGTCAGTCTCTCCGACCGCGTGATCATTCTGACAAAACGCCCGGCATCCGTGGCGCGCATCATTCCGATATCATTTGATCTGGAACATGACACACCGCTGAGCCGGAGAAACGCGCCCGAATTCAAGACTTTTTTTAATGAAATATGGAAGGAGCTTAACCATGATGGATAAATCACCGAAAAAGCGCTCTGACGGACAGGAATTCTTTTTGCACAGACTGCGCCGCCACCGTATGATCGTATGCGCCGCCAGGATCCTTATCCTGATCCTTTTTCTTTTTCTTTGGGAGTTATGCGCTGACCACGGCATTATCGACTCCTTTATCTTCAGCAGTCCCTCACGGATCGCGCTCTGCTTCTGGGAAATGGTACTGGACCGTTCGATCTTTCTGCATATCGGCATTACACTGTACGAGACGATCGCGAGTTTCCTGCTCGTGACTTTCTCCGGTATCCTGATCGCTGTTCTGCTCTGGTGCAGCCGTGGGCTTTCCGAGATACTGGAACCTTATCTGGTGGTCCTGAACAGCCTGCCGAAATCTGCGCTGGCGCCTCTTCTGATCGTATGGCTGGGGGCTACCCCTGCAACGATCATCGCAGCCGGTATGTCTGTCGCCGTATTCGGAAGCATCATGAACCTGTACACGAGTTTTACTACGGTTGACAAAGAGAAGATCAAACTTATCTACACTCTCCACGGGAACCGCAGGCACGCGCTGTTTAAGGTCGTACTTCCAAGCTCGGTCCCGGCGATCCTCAGCAACATGAAAGTCAATATCGGGCTCTGCCTCGTGGGGGTCGTAATCGGAGAATTTCTCGCGGCAAGGAACGGACTGGGGTATCTCATTATCTATTCAAGCCAGGTGTTCAAGATGAACTGGCTCCTCATGTCGATCGTGCTGCTGTGTATTATGGCGACGGCCCTGTATGCGGTGATCGGTGTGGCGGAGAAAATATATAAGAAACGATTCTGAGATATGTAGTAAGATCCGCAATGCCCATCAGACAGTCCTGCGGACGGTCCTGTCTGATGGGCATTCCTGATTTTTATTCTGTTTGTTTCACATCTCGATCAGTTCATACTCCCTGCTTCCCAGTCCGATTTCTTCCGCATGGGCGAGACAGGTTTCCCACTCGCTCTCCGGCGTAGTATTTATAAAATGGTCGTGGCGGTCGCAGAATCCTTCCTCATGGATGTGTTCGTCAAGAAGGCTTCCCCGCATCGGCTGCTGCGCATTGCATGCATCGGCACACGCCTGATCCAGAGCCACCGGGTCAAAGCTTGCAAACATTCCCACGTCCGGCAGGATCGGAACATCATTTTCCGGATGGCAGTCACAGTACGGCGACACGTCGATAACAAGGCTGATATGGAATGACGGACGTCCGGACACAACTGCTTTTGTGTACTCCGCCATCTTGATATTCAGTTCTTTGACCGCAGACGAGTTCTCGTTATAGACAGCGTCAAAGTTACATGCTCCGAGACACCGGCCGCAGCCCGCGCATTTCTCATGGTCAATGACTGCTTTCTTCTCCGGGAATGAGATCGCGTCATGGGCACAGTTTCTGGAACAGACGCGGCAGCCCACACAGGCCGACCGGTCCACCGACGGCTTTCCGCTGTTGTGCTGTTCCATCTTACCGGCACGGCTTCCGCATCCCATACCGATATTTTTGAAGCATCCTCCGAATCCGGCCATCTCATGACCTTTAAAATGCGATAGACTGATAAACACATCAGCGTCCATGATGGCTTTTCCGATCTTCGCTTCTTTGACTAATGTACCGCCCTCTACAGGAACGCTGACGTCATCGGTTCCTTTCAGTCCGTCTCCGATGATAATATGGCATCCTGTGGAAAGAAGATTGAATCCGTTCTCGTAAGCGGCGCTCA
>CAZJRY010000015.1:10484-29140 GCA_964548625.1 uncultured Mediterraneibacter sp. | reverse complement strand
GACGTACCTTTTATACTCTTGTGCCAAATAAAAAGTATATTTCTTCGGCAGTCAGGAAGCTGCAGCAATATCTGAGCCAGAATATCTGAGCACTGAAAAAGGCAGCGAAAAACGCTGCCTTTGCTGAATCTGCTGCCTGCCCTTATTTCCCGCTCTTTCATTCATCGCTGTCCGCATTAAATAACGGTTCCAATACGTCCCCGTAAGTTTCGAATATTTCCAGAAGGAAAGTATCCCAGTGCCGTGCGTCCTGTTCCGAGTCTCCGAATACGTAATCTTCCTGTCCGTAATCAATCACATCGAATCCGGGCATAGCTTTGCTGGCTCCGGCAGTACGATAGGAAGCAATGTCCGCAAGTGTAAAAGAAACTTCCCCGTCGCTGTCCAGTGTAACCCATGAACTCAGATCCGTCCCGTCGGCTTCGTCGGCAGTGCCATTCGCTGTCTGGCTTTCCGCATCCTGTTTTTCTATCGTCAGCGCCCCGTCCGCGTATTCGCCATACATTTCATCGACGTACAGGCTAAACGATTCCCCGAGGATTTCAGACGGTACATGACCGCCGTCCCACTGCCACTCGATCTCCGCGTCTATCCCTGCGTTAAGCATAGCAATCTGGAGATTCAGAGAACTGAACATAGATATATCGCCTTCCGCGGCGCCCATCATAATTCTGGTCCAGACCGGATTTTCTGTTTCATCTGCGCCAATGTAGTTCAGCGGATTGTAAAGGGAAACGATATTGTTCCCGTACTCATCTCCGGCATAGATTTCTTCAATATCCTCCTGATAAGCGGCCACCATGTCTTCATAACTATCATAATTTGCCGAATCCTGCCCGCCCGTATTGGACTGGGTCGTACCGCTGTCCGGCGTACCCACTTCCATGGACGACTCTTCTCCGCCGGCAGATTCTTCTGTCTGATCTTCAGTATCTGAGAGTTCGTCATCCGGGAGATCGCCGTCCGGAAGATCACTGTCCGAAAGGTCTTCATCCGGAAGGTCGCCGTCTGCAAGATCGCTGTCCGGAAGGCCGTCGTCCGAAATATCTTCGTCCGGAAGATCGCCTCCGGGACCGCCCATGGCGTCCATATCTCCCGTGCTGCTTCCCTCGGAATATCTGCCTTCTATAAACGCCTGCGCTTTATCCGCGCTTGTCATGGCAGCGACTTCATCATCGCCGAGCGCGGTACCGTCTTCATCAAACCATGTCCACCCGTCCGCATAGTCCAGATTGTCCACATACCATTGCAGATTGTCGATAAATTCCGCAAGATAGAGATCCAGATAAGTTCCGTAATACCCGTTTGTTTCCGAATAGGCTTCCGCGTCATATTCAATGGTCAGCTCGATCGTGTCGTCCATATCGCCGTCTCCGTTTAAATCGAACCCGACGTCGCTTTCAAGTACCGAAAGATTCTGCTCATTGATATATTCCATATAACTTTCGGACAGGTATTCGGCCAGTTGAGCCTGAAAAGCGGTGCTGAATGAGTAATCGGTATCCAAATAGTATTCAAACGCGAGAGCCATGTCTGCCTCGTAGAGTGAGGTGATCGCGCTGTAAGCCACGCATCCCCACATGCTGTCGGACAATTCCTGCTCTGTTCCGTCAATCGAGACAGTTGTAGTATAGGAGCCGTCCTCGCACATGTACACACCCACTGCTCCTGCCTCAATGAGATAGTCATAATAATCCGGATTATCTCCTGTAGCCGCGAGCATCACAGCGTGGGCTCCGCCGCCCGAACCGCCGGTAGATACGAAATAGTCCGTGCTGCCCGGCAGATTTCCCAAAAGGATATTATACTTGACATAACGGGTTGCCGCTTTCTGATCCACCAGGCACGAGGGGGCGTCGCCGGTATAGTAGGTATTGCCGTCTTCATCTGTAGCTGTGTCCTGTTTCCCGCGGTTGCCGCAGGATACATTGATATACCCGTCTTCGGCATACACAGTCGACGCGAGAGAATTGGTCTGGGAACTGTATCCCGCCGCCCCTGTATTTATGATGACAGGAGCAGTGGATGCGGTATATATCTGTCCGTTCGTACTGGTGATCTGCGCGTCATAATCAATGACAAGAGAACCGTTTACTCCGTCAGCCGCTTCATCAGCAGCGACATCGGCGTCGCCGTCTCCATCGGTGTCGATCCCGGTGACATAAGCTCCGGGCACGCAGACCGATACTCCCTGTTCGTCAGGCAGCTCCGGATATGCCACCGCGGATACGATTGAAAGTACCCACGCGTCTGCCGATTCATCATACGTCCATTCCTGATCTTCATTATTCGCCAGGTTCAGGGTTTCTTCGATATATTCATAATCTGAAGCAACTGTCTGGTCATCCCCTGTTCCGCTCTGCTGTTCCAGGCTGCATGCGCAGAGACTGCCCGTCAGCGAAACAGCCATTACAGCAGCGATCACTCTTTTATACTGTAACATTTTAGCTCCTCCCTCATTTTATTGTCAATTCATCTCTACTTCAAAATCTTCCCAGCTGTCCGGAGAAGAGGCGCCGGTCAGATCCGCGTCGTCCGTATAGCTTTCCACTGTGACCGTATAATCGCTGTCGCCGCTGACATATACCGTTCCGTCTGTTCCCACGACAGAGACGCTGTTTCCGTCTTCGTCTGTAATTGTACCCGCACAGGACAGAGAAGTCAGCGTACTGTCGCCTGTCACAACCCATATGCTGTCCTCATCGATATAAAGAGCCGCGTATCCGTCCCCGCCGTCGCCGGCGTCTGTCTCATCCCGGATCAACGCTCCGGTAAGCGTGCTCCCCTGCGTAAGATAGAAATCCAGCCGGCTGATCGAATCCCAGATCACATCTCCTTCCAGTACCTGATCAATGGCTGTAAAATTGCAGTCAGCGCCGTTTTCTCCGGCAGTTCCCCAGCCGCGGTCATTGCTGTTTCCCGTACATTTCAGAAGGAACTCGCTGTCTTCCGCGCATGTGATCTCAACATCGGAGATGATAAAGGTAGATTCCGTATTTGTCGTATAGAACATCCCCCCGTTTTCTGCCGTCAGCGAACCGCCGACCATTTCAAACGTACTGTTTCCCTCCTCGGAATCCCCGGACATACTCTGGTAGAGGATGACATTCCATGTACAGTCATTCTGATCCAGATCACTCATATTTCCGGAGAGCTCACAGTCAAAGAGGCGGAGAGAGTTCAATCCCTCGATACAGATCGCCTCGGAGCCGTTGGCGGTCAGTTCGGCGCCGTTAATAGTAATATCCGCAGTACTGTATACTGCCGGAGAATTTACTCCATTGGAAGTATAGCTTCCGCCATCCACGACCATTGTTCCGCTTCCCCGGTCAGAACGGATCGCCGCGGAGGATTCCCCCTGCGTTTCCACTGTCAGATCCCATGCATATAATGTGCCGCCGCCGGCTACATGAATACCGCCGGAGGTATCCTGCTCTGTCGTAATCACTGTATCGGATACATAGGCCGTTCCGCTCCCATAGGCGAACACTCCCGCTCCGCCGGAAGCGTCGCTGGCGATCGTGCTGTCGGAAATGGACAGAACGCCGTCTGTCACCAGAGCAGCGGCGCCCACGCCGTAGAAGCTGGAATCATCGCCGCCCGTGCTGTCGTCCGAGACACGGGAAATCACCACATCATCGAGGGATACTGTGATATCTTCCGTCCCGACAAGAACGGCATTTTCATCTGTGCCGTCGGAGGACAGCTCTTCTCCGCTGATCTCTGTGTCAGAGGTGTATTCGTTTGCCGCGTCATAATCCTCCGGCGCGGAGGAACTGACCTCTCCTTCTCCTGATTCCGTACTCAAAGTAACTGTCTCGGCTATCCCGTCGTCCCCTACAACAACAGTTACTTCGTCATTCAGGGACAGATCCTCGCAAGAGGAGGTCCGCTGTCCGGGTTCCCCCGCCGAATTTCCGTCCGTTTCCAGATCCTCAATCCCGCTTTCCCCGTCAGACTCGTCTGCTGACGCGGAATCTTCCGCGTCTTCGGGGAGCTCCATATCTCCGGGTGTTTCCATGTCTTCGGGAAGCTCCATATCTTCGGGAAGCTCCATGTCTTCGGGAGCGTCTGTATTTTCTGTATCTTCTGTCCCTTCCATATCAGGCGGAGTTTCACCATCCCCGTTCCCGTTTCCGGGCTGTCCGGGAGCATCTCCCATACCGCCGCCCATACCCATGCTGAAGCCGGAAAATTCGGTATCCTCCGAATATGAGATCATGACGTCGCCGTCATCTGTCGAAACTACTATATATTCCAGACTGATCACCGTTACGGTGCCCGAATAAGTTTCTCCCGACTCTGCTGACGCCGGTGTATTATCTTCTGTACCGGAGCAGGCTGTCAGTGACAGAAGCAGCGCTGCCGTAATGATTAAACTGATTTTTTTTCTCATAAAGACCTCCTGTTTTTCTTGATCATATCCAGTATACAGACTTAAGATTGAAGTTTCATTGAAATTATATGAAAATTTAACGAAAAATAAATACTCAGAATAACATCTTCGTTATATTTGTGTTATTATATAGAAGATAATTGTTTCAGCTGTCATTCATAATTATCTGCGAAAGATTCATTTCTTGATTTTGTAAGGAGGGATTTTTATGCCAAGAGGAGGACATGGAGGCGGACCCGGCGGCGGTCCGGGAATGGGACCCCGGGGAGGTCCCGGAATGGGCGGACCCGGCGGATGGAGACCCGGCGGACCGCCTCCCCCGCCGCCCGGACGCGGCTGGGGATGGCGGCGCAGAGGCGGATGCCTGCCCGGATGTCTGATGCCTGTGCTCAGTCTGGGCGCGCTGATCGCGCTTGCCGTAATGGCGGTTATCGCTATTATCTGAATCATGAGGGAAGAAAAGGGGAAGCCTTTTTCCTCCCTCTCTTTATACAGCGGTACACGGATCATCATCTGAAAACACAATCGACATTTATAAGAAAGGAGTCACATTTTGCGCAAGGAAAGGATTTTCACACAAGCAGAGGAATTAAAGGGCAGGCTTTCCCTGTCAGAGAGGGAATTATCGGAGCTTGACAACATTATAAAGAATTATCCGATGGCTGTACCGGACTATTATTTCTCTCTCATAGACGCCGCCGATCCCGGAGACCCGATCCGAAAGATGTGTATTCCTTCCTTTCAGGAAATGGATACGGCGGGCGAATCGGACACCAGCGGAGAATCCGACAACACAGTGACGCTCGGTCTGCAGCATAAGTACAGGGAGACCGTGCTGATCTTATCCACCAACCGGTGCGCAATGTACTGCCGCCATTGTTTCCGCAAAAGGATGGTAGGCGCGTCGGAGTCCGAAGTCAACCGGAATTTTCTTGAAACCGTCCGCTACATTTCAGCGCATAAAGAAGTCTCTAATGTGCTAATATCAGGCGGTGATTCTCTCATGATGTCCGATCGGATGATCGAACGCTACCTTCAGGCATTTACAGAAATGGATCATTTGGATTACATCCGGTTCGGCACCCGCGTTCCCGTCGTTATGCCCGGCAGAGTAAGGAATGATCCCGGGCTTCAGGATATTTTCGCCAGATATTCGAAGAAAAAGCAGATTTATATCGTCACCCAGTTCAATCATCCGAGGGAAATAACAGAAGAAGCGACGGACTGCCTTCGTATTTTTCAAGAGATGGGGATCGTCATCCGCAATCAGACCGTCCTGCTAAGAGGCGTCAACGATAAACCGGAGACGCTCGGAGAACTGCTCGGAAAACTTACGGCATCGGGAGTGATCCCTTATTATGTTTTCCAGTGCCGTCCGGTAAGAGGAGTCATAAATCAGTTTCAGGTACCGTTAGCGGAGGGAGCCCGGATCGTCGATAAGGCAAATTCGGTACAGAACGGACAGGGCAAATGTTTCCGGTACTGTATGTCTCTTCCGCAGGGGAAGGTTGAAATATTGGGAAAACAGGAAGACGGAAAAATGCTGTTCAAGTTTCACCAGGCAAAAAATGAAGAAAACAGCGGAAAGATCTTCGCGCTGGAGCTTAAGCCGGATCAATGCTGGCTTGACGGCTCCTGTTTTCCTCAATATATTTCCCGGTAATACGCTGTTATATCCGTATCATCCGTTTACTTTGCTTCGGCTTCTCCGGATACGCTTCCTGCAGTAACGGAATAGGTTTCTCCGGACACAAGATCGGGGCTGCTGAAAATTACGACGTCAAAAGACAGTTCCGGCGTGATTTCCAGCAGCGTGCTGCCGTCCGGATCGGAAATCGTAACTGTTGTTCCGGCGGACTGGCTTCCCGTCGTGACCGCGATCACACCCTGCTCCGAATCACTGAAAGTCTGCGCCATGCCGGACGCTCCGGTTCCGATAAATGTGCCTCCGGTTATGACAGCGCTGACGTCATAGTCCAGAGTTGACGTATCTCCCTCAGTCGGGCCGACAACGGTAATATAGCCGCCGGAGATCTCGATCGTGCCGTTCGCGTCCAGACCATCGCCGGACGCGTTGATATACAGCGTGCCAGCCGAGATAACAATACTTCCGTCGGATGACCCGCTCTCCCAGCCGCCTCCGCCGAACATACCGTCCCGTCCGCCTTCTGTTCCGCTGAAATCGGTCCCGCCTGCTGCATTCAGGCCGTCGTCCGTTGCGGTAAGCGTGATCTCTCCGCCCTGTATGTCCACATGCAGAGCCTCCAGACCTTCATAACTGGTGGAAATATTGATAACGCCGTCCGCAACTGTCAGGGTATCATCGGCATGAAAAGCGTCATCGCCGGTCGCGATTTCAAAAGTTCCGCCGTTTACTGTTATGGATGTATTGGAGTGGACAGCATCATCCGCGGAGTCAATGGTAAAGGTTCCGTCTGATATGAGCATGGCTCCGTCAGCCTTGATGCCCTTCATGCTGGTACTGCTTTCATCTTCGGATTCCGAATCTGTATCTGACTCCGCACCCGTCTTTCCTGCCGGACTGCCTCCTCTGAATCCTCCATAGGAATCCGATGACGTACTGGATCCGTTTTCGCTGCCTCCGCCTGCCGTGACCGAAAATGTCCCGGCGCTGATCTGCATATATGCGCCGGCGCTGATCCCGTCGCCTTCCGCTTCAATATCCATGACGCCGTCTGATATATAGACAAATCCAAGTGAATCATCTTCGTCATTTTCAGCATGCAGTCCGTCTTTCCCCGCATCAACAGTAAGTTCCGTATCCCCGGTAATACGGATACTGTCGTTAGCATCCAGACCGTGAGAAGCAGCGGTAACGCTGTAGGAGCCTCCCGTGATCGCCAGGTCGTCTTTGCAGACGACCCCGTGCCCGGATGGGGAGATGACCGTAAGAGTTCCCGCACCGTTCAGTGTCAGATCCTGTTTGGAAAAAATCGCTCCGTCGATATTATTTTCATCTATTGCCGTAAACGTGCCGCCGTTGGATAAGTAATTCTCCGTTCCTTCCGCAAGCGTGACAACAACATTATCCGCCTCCCTGATATACAGTGCCGCAGATGTCTCGCTTTGAATCGTTACTCCGTTAAAAACCAGCCGGATATCAGCGTCATCGGAAGCATCCACTATGATCATTCCGTCATCCAGCGTACCGGACAGGATATAGACCGCCTCCTCTGTGATCGTGACAACAGAGTCCGAAATTCCCACACTGTCGGAACTGGAGGAAACAGAATCTCCGTCCATCTGTATCAGGACGCTTTCGCTTTCCTCGTAGTCTGTCTCGTAATCCCGGTCTTTAAACATATCCGAATCTGTCTGGAATTCTTCTGTTTCAGATGTGGTTTCTTCGTCTTCCGACACCCCGGAACTGCTTCCGGACGTCTCGTCGCTGCCGGAGCATCCGCTCAGCGCCGCCGAGACAAGCGTAACGCTGAGTATAATAGACAGTAATCTCTTCATAAAACACCTCTTTCAAAGTTCGACTGCCGCGCTTTCCTGTCTGGAGACGGCAATTTCCAGATTTCCGTTCCTCTGTCGGAGCCGGTCTATCATCTCTTTTTCTTCCGTAATGTCTTTAAGCGTGATGTGATATGTAAGCCGGAACATACTTCCCATATTTGTCGTCTTGACACGTATCAGGTCATGGGCAGATGTGTATTCCGTAAAAATATCGTCAAACACGCCTGTATAATCGAGATCCTCCGGAATCGTTATTGTTAATGTCTTATACGCCGCGTTATTCTTTTTTTCGCCCAGATCCAGTCTGTTATAGAGAAGGAACACAGCGCACATGACCAGTGTAAAGAGTGCCGCGAACCCCAGATAACCCATGCCGACGATCAGTCCGGCTCCCATTGCAAGGAAGAGCGTACATATCTCTTTTGCCGTTCCCGGAACAGAGCGGAAACGGACAAGGCTGAACGCTCCGGCCACTGCAACTCCGGTACCTACGTTTCCGTTGACCATCATGATCACAATACAGACTACTGCGGGGAGCAGCGCAAGAGTCACTACAAAACTTTTCGTATACCGGGTGCGGTACATGTAGGCAAACGCCATGATAAGTCCAAGGACCAGTGAGCATCCCAGACATAACAGGAAATCCCACGCGCTGATCACTGCAGTGAGATCGGAATCAAATAAGCCGCTGAAAATATTATCAGGCAAGACGGACCGCCTCCTTTCCTGTGTTTGGATAGATGATCGTTTTATACGCTGTTCCGTATTTTGAAAACGATGTTTTATAAATATGTTCCTCTGACAGCAGCCGGGTCATCCACATCGGTATGGCGCCGGTGCATTTTATTTCCATCAGTTTCAGATCCTTCGGAAGTATCGGGATACCGTAGACGTCCGATTCCAGCGAAAGATCGTTCTGGCGGCAGAGAATATTATTGTCAAAAGTAACGCGAAAACCAGATCCGTCCAAAGCGTAAAACGCTTCTCTTTCATAAGAAAGAAAAACCGCGGGAGAAAGATCTTCATAATATTTCAGAAAATAGTCAATCTCACCGGAGATCTGACTGTTTTCACGGCAATGCTTCCTGCCTGTTACCCATTCCATCGCTTCTTGCTCCGGCAGCGCGATCCTGCGCTTATAGACGACTTTCCTGTATTTCTTTTTCAGTTCCACAAATACGGTACTTTTCGGTTCCGCCCGGCGGTAGCTGCGGATACGGAGTTTTTCTTTATATGTAGGGCCGTCGATAGACCTGCGGATCAGCCGGTAATTATCTGTATCAAAATAGATGTTGCGGATCACTGTTTTCCCGTATTGGTCAAGGGCCATGTAAGGCTCCATCGCCCGGAGCACTTTTTGCCGCTGGGATTCTGTCAGTAAATATTTCAGTTCATATCGTTTGAAAATAGTCTGATAGGACACAAAAAAACCTCCTGTATATATGATGATATCATTATACAGGAGGAAGATTGAAAATTTATTGAAAATTTATCAAACTTTTTACGATTTTTTCTGTGATGTCCTGTTATTCAATATCTTTCAGCGCATCCAGATTCTCTTCGCCGGTACGTACCTTTACAACTTTCTGTACGTTATATATAAAGATCTTTCCGTCTCCGACATGTCCGGTATAGAGGGCTTTCTTTGCGGTTTCCACCACTTTGTCCACAGGAATATTGCCGACGACAACTTCCACTTTTACTTTCGGCAGAACAGTCACATCCATCTCAACACCACGGTATTTCTCTCCCGCGCCTTTCTGAATGCCGCAGCCCATAACCTGCGTCACCGTCATGCCTGTAACGCCGAGTTCATTGAGAGCTGTCTTTAAGCGGTCATATCTGGACAGCTTCGAGATGATCACGACTTTGTGCATACCGGTTGCTATATCCGTTGAGCCCGCCACGGGGACAGAAGCATTTTTCTGCACATCGGAAGCTCTTTCATAATCGCTGACGCCGAGGTCTGTGTTTTCATTCTCGGAAAGCATACCCTCATTGACATCCATGATGCTGAATCCCGAATAAGCGGATGCAAGACCATGTTCCTTTACGTCCAGTCCTTCGATCTCTTCCTCTTCCGATACTCTGAGTCCTATCGTGCTGTCGATCACCTTGAATACGATAAACATCGTAACTCCTGTCCACGCAAAGACCGTGATAACGCCGAGCAGCTGAAGTCCCAGCTGTCCGAAGCCGCCGCCGTAAAACAGTCCGTTGACCGTGTTTTCCGGAGCGCTGTCAGTGGCAAAGAGTCCGACCGCCAGAGTACCCCAGATACCGTTGACACAGTGTACCGCGACTGCGCCGACCGGATCGTCCACATGAGCCACATTATCACAGAACCATACGCCGAATACAACAAGCAGCCCCGCAACGATGCCGACAATAATTGCGCCTGCCGCATCCATCACGTCACATCCTGCCGTGATACCGACCAGACCCGCAAGCGATGCATTCAGACACATGGAGACATCCGGCTTGCCATATCTGATCCATGTAAAGATCAAACATGTTACTGTCGCGATCGCAGGAGCGATCGTCGTTGTCATGAAGATCGAAGCCAGCTGGTCGCCTGTCGTTGCGGCCGCGCCGTTAAATCCATACCATCCGAACCACAGGATAAAGCATCCGAGCGCTCCGATCACGATATTGTGTCCCGGGAACGCATGTACTTTCGTCACCTTTCCGTTCTTATCTCTGGAGAATTTCCCGATACGCGCTCCTACCATGGCGGCTCCGATAAACGCTGTCAAACCTCCGACCATATGTATTGCGCAGGAACCCGCGAAATCATGGAAACCTAACCGGGAGAGCCAGCCGCCGCCCCAGATCCAGTGCGCCTCAATCGGATAGATAACCGCCGAGATCACCGCGGAATATACGCAGTAAGCAAGGAACTTCGTCCTCTCAGCCATAGATCCGGATACGATCGTAGCTGCCGTTGCGCAGAACACGAGGTTGAATACGAAATTCGACCAGTCAAAATTCGCGTAATCTGTAAAGATTCCCATTGTCGGAAGACCCAGGAATCCTCCCAGCGCATCCTCTCCAAGCAGCAGACCGAAACCGATCAGAATAAACACGCAGGTACCGATACAGAAGTCCATCAGGTTTTTCATAAGGATGTTTCCGGCATTTTTCGCTCTCGTGAACCCGGTCTCCACCATGGCAAAACCGGCCTGCATAAAGAATACGAACGCGGCTCCGATCAAGAACCAGATCCCGAAAACCTCCGTGCCGACAGTTTCACTGATTGCTGACAAAATTTCATCTGTCATAAATTTTCCTCCTCTACTCCCCCGGTACAAAAAAAGCATCACGAATAAAATCCGCAATGCACGTCTTCGTACCGGTTCAGGTATTTCTATGATAAAAGCAAAGGCACTCTGAGCGATCGTCTCAAAGCGCCTTTGCTTTTATGGTGATAAGTTTAACCCTCTCCCGGTTTCACTGTCAAGGGAAAAATTAATATTTGTATCTTTTGTTCATTTTTCTCTTTGATCCGCGTTTTTTTCTCTGTTTTCACTAAAAATCCTCCGCCCCGGTCTCCTTTAAGGCTTTCAGGTTGTGACGCCCGTAAAGTATCAGTGAGGTCAGCATCATGACAACGCAGATTCCGATCAGCGCTTTTGACACGGTATCCGGAATATTATACCAGAATACATGGAGGATCATCATGGCATAGAGAAGCCATGTGTTGACTTTTCCGTGCCAGTCTGCCCCGAATACTTTTCCTGTCTTCTGTATCACAAGAAAGCCTGTAATCCCCATAAAGGATTCTTTCACTACCATAAGAGCGAGCGGCGCGATCATCAGCGGGAACCGGGTGAGCAGACAGAACAGCATGGCCGCCTGCGTCAATTTGTCCGCAACCGGATCAAGGACTTTTCCCAGATCGCTTATCATATTAAATTTTCTCGCGATTATCCCGTCCACAGTATCTGTAAGTCCTGATATGATCAGTATGATCCCTGTCCAAAGATAGTTCTTTTCCACACAGTACAGCTGCATAAAGACCGGGATCAGGCACAGACGAAAAAACGACAGCAGATTCGGGACAGTCAATATCCTGTTCCGGGAACTGTCTGTTTTTCCTTCTTCCGTATGCTTTGACATTGTATCCTCTTTCATATTCTCTGATCCGGGTTTTGATATTGTCTTTTTCATCCGTTTCCTCCTGTAAGAATTCATCCTTCCATACGGATAAGATAATAGGACGAATCCACATGCTTGTCAATGATTTCGGGGCACTTTCGGCAGAAAAATCCCCGCGGGAACTACTCCTGAGATCATGAGCCGTAATTCCTGCGGGGTTCCGGTTTTTCATCATTTTATATATCTGTTTATGCTGCGAAATTACCCGTATACAGCTGATAATACTTGCCTTTCGCAGCGATCAGCTCATCATGCGTACCTCTCTCGATGATCCGTCCCTGCTCCATGACCATGATACAGTCGGAGTTCTTGACTGTTGACAGACGGTGCGCGATAACAAATGTCGTACGGCCTTTCATCAGCGCGTCCATACCTGCCTGCACCAGTTTCTCGGTACGTGTATCAATGGAGGAGGTCGCCTCGTCAAGGATCAGCGCCGGCGGATCCGCAACTGCCGCGCGGGCAATTGCAAGGAGCTGTCTCTGGCCCTGGCTCAAGTTCGCGCCGTCGCCGGTGAGCATCGTATTATATCCGTCCGGCAGACGACGGATAAACCCGTCCGCGTTGGCCAGTTTCGCAGCCTTGATACAGTCCTCATCGGTTGCGTCCAGCTTACCGTAACGAATGTTATCCATAACTGTTCCGGTGAACAGATGGGTATCCTGAAGCACCATACCGAGAGATCTTCTCAGATCCGGTTTCTTGATCTTGTTGATATTGATACCGTCGTAGCGGATCTTGCCGTCGGCGATGTCGTAGAAACGGTTGATCAGGTTGGTGATCGTCGTCTTACCTGCACCTGTTGCGCCGACAAAGGCGATCTTCTGTCCCGGTTTCGCGTACAGACTGATATTGTGAAGCACGATCTTGTCTTCATCATAGCCGAAGTCCACGTCGTCAAAGACAACGCCGCCCGCCTGCTTTGTATAGGTGACAGTCCCCTCCGCTTTGTGGGGATGTTTCCATGCCCACAGATTTGTCCTTACCGGAGACTCGGTCAGGTTGCCGTTCTCATCCTCCACGGCATTGACAAGCTCTACATATCCCTCGTCTTTTTCCGGCTCCTGATCCATCAGGTCAAATACACGCTGCGCGCCGGCTGCCGCGTTGACGACGAAGTTGATCTGCTGGCTGACCTGTGTGATCGGGTTTGTAAAGCTCTTATTCAGCCCCACAAAAGTAACAACCGTGCCGATGGTGACTCCTGCCAGACCGTTGATTCCGAGAATAGCCCCCACGATCGCGACCAGCGCGTAACTGATCCAACCGATATTAGCGTTGATCGGCATCAGCAGGTTCGCGTAGCGGTTCGCTTTGTCCGTGCTGTTTCTCAGTTTTTCATTTACTTCACGGAAGTCTTTCATCGCCGCCTCCTCATGGCAGAAGACCTTCACCACTTTCTGTCCGTCCAGCATTTCCTCGATAAAACCGTCCACAACTCCCAGATCGATCTGCTGGCGGATATAATATTTACCGGACAGCTTTGAGAAATTCGATGTAACAAGCAGCATGACCGTCGCGGTCAGTATGGAAATGACTGTGAGCGCCGGGTTCAGTATGATCATTGTGATCAGCGTGGCCGCCATCGTGATGACCGAGTTGATGATCTGCGGGATGCTCTGGCTTAAAAGCTGCCTGAGTGTATCGACGTCGTTAGTATAGACCGACATGATATCGCCGTGGGCATGTGTGTCAAAATATTTGATCGGCAGAGCCTCCATCCTGCGGAACAGGTCGTCTCTTAAACGCCGCATCGTCCCCTGACTGACATTGACCATGATACGGTTGTAAGCGAACGCGGCGATGACGCCGGTTCCCATGACGCAGGCAAGCCGGATCAGGTCTGACGCAAGGCCGCTGAAATCATCGCTTCCGTTCCGGAGCATCGGGGTAATATAATCATCCACCAGTGTCTCCGGAAATGTTGCCGCGACTACTGTCGCGATGGCAGTAGTCAGGATACAGATGATAACGAGTAAAAAGGGATATTTATAATAATGGAGCATATACCGGATGATACGGTTTATAAGCTTTGTAGTCGTATTGACCCGGTCGCCTGATTTCTTCTCATTCTGTTTCTCATTCATAGATCCGTTGTTCTCCTTTCCATGTTTTTGCAATGTCCGGATCACGCCGGCTGGTCAAAGTCGCCGCTGCCCTCCAGCTGTGAGTTATAGATATCCTGATAGATCGCGTTGTTCTCAAGCAGATTTTCATGAGTATCAAACGCGTCGATCTTTCCGTCGTCCAGCACAAGGATCCGGTCTGCGGACTCAACACTTGAGACTCGCTGCGCAATGATGATCTTCGTCGTTCCCGGGATCTTCTTCGCGAACGCGGCGCGAATGCTTGCGTCCGTAGCCGTATCCACTGCGCTTGTGGAATCGTCAAGGATCAGGACTTTCGGATTCTTGAGCAGGGCGCGGGCGATACACAGACGCTGTTTCTGTCCTCCCGATACGTTCGAACCGCCACGCTCGATCCTCGTCTCGTATCCGTCCGGCATCCGGTCGATAAATTCATCGGCACATGCCGCCTTACATGCCTCGATACATTCCTCTTCTGTTGCGTCCGGATTCCCCCAGCGCAGATTGTCAAGGATCGTACCGGAAAACAATGTGTTCTTCTGAAGTACTACAGACACCTGATTTCTCAGAATCTCCGTATCATATTTGCGGACGTCTACGCCGCCCACACAGACGGATCCTTCATCCACATCGTACAGGCGGCAGATCAGATTGACCAGACTGCTCTTCCCGGAGCCGGTGCCTCCGATCACGCCGATCGTCTCGCCGCTCTTGATGTGAAGATCGATATCGGAAAGAGAATTTTTACCGCTTCCGTGTTTGTATGAGAAGTTTACATGGTTGAAGTCAATGCTTCCGTCAGCCACCGTCATCACCGGATCCTCCGGGTCCGTCAGATCCGCCTTCTCACTGAGCACCTCGCTGATACGCCGGATGCTTGCCATGGACATACTGATCATAACGATAACCATAGAAAGCATCATCAGGCTCATCAGCAGCGACATAATGTAACTGAAAAGGCTGGTCAGGTCGCCTGTCGTAAGAGAACCGCCGACAATAAACTGTGCGCCGAACCATGAAACCGATATGATGCAGAAGTAAACCGCCAGCATCATGGCCGGGTTGTTGAACGCCAGCAGGCCCTCGGCCTTGACGGAGAGGTCGTAGAGCATCTTTGACGCTTTGGAGAACTTGACATTCTCATGATCTTCACGCACAAATGCCTTTACAACACGGATAGCGGTTACATTTTCCTGCACGCTGGCATTTAAGTCGTCGTATCTTCGGAATACCTGACGGAATATCTTCATTGTCACCACCATGATCGAACCGAGCACGATCACAAGAAATACCACCGCGATCAGGAACATCATGCTCAGATGCGGGTTGATGATCATGCACATTGTGAAACTGAAGATCAGTGTTAACGGGGAGCGCACCGCTACACGGATGACCATCATAAACGCGTTCTGCACATTTGTGATATCTGTCGTCATACGTGTGACCAGACCGGGCACGCTGAATTTATCGATATTTGAAAATGAGAATGTCTGGATATTGGCATAAATCGCTTCACGCAGATTTGCCGAGAGCCCCGAAGCCGCGCTTGCGGCGTTCTTTCCCGCGAACGCCCCGAACGCGAGGCTTAAAAATGCCATAAGCACCATGAGGGCCCCATAACGGTACACAACCGGAAGGTTGCCCGCCTCAAGTCCCCGGTCAATGATGATCGCGGTGACAAACGGCATCAGTATCTCCATAATTACTTCAAGTGCGGTCAGGCCTATACAGAGAAAGGTGTCCCGCTTATACTTTCCAAGTTGCTGCAATACTTTTCTCACTGTAGATAAACCTCCTGTCTGTTTTTTTCATTCTGTTCCATCCTGTTAAACTGCCGCAGAAGTTTTTCTTCCAGATTCATAAGCTGCGCTTTTTCATTTTCATCGAGCACACTGCAGATCTTCGATTCCATCTGAACCGCTTTTTCTATAAATCTGTCTCCTTCCGCCAACAGTTTATCCGTAGGGAGTACTTTCTTTTTCCTGACGTCATCCGGATTTTCCCGCAGATCGAGATAACCTTTTTCTTTTATTTTTTTGATCAGCGCGGACAACGTCGGTTTTGACACTCCTATTTCACGGCACAATTCCGTAAGATATGTCCCATCGGGATGATGTCTCAGGATATAGACCAGAAAATAGACCTGGACACCGGTCATACTTTTACTTTTCAGATTCAGTTCCAACTGCGCCACCATATTCAGGCTGAGCTTCTTAGTCATAAAAAGCAGCTCTTCCATGCTGAAACTTTCTTCCATCTTTATAAGCACCTCCTGCGATCCTGTTATTTGACTTTTGGAATTGTTTACAGCCGAACAGTTCGTCTCCTTATTTTCTGTCCATTAGAGATTTTATCGCAATTGTTATTGAATGTGAAATTCAAAAGTGCTATAATCAATAAAAAACTTTTATAGTTATTGATTATTGATTTGTATTATCTGAGGGGTAAAGTGTTATTATGAATACTATACAACTGGAATGTTTTATCGCAGTAGCCGAATACCTGAATTTTTCCAAAGCCTCCCGGGAGCTGAAGATCACACAGCCCGCGGTCAGCCATCAGATCCAGGCCCTGGAAGAAGAACTGGGAGTAAAACTGTTTAACCGTACCAGCAAGAGCGTCACCCTGACTCAGGAGGGCGGACTTTTCCTGCCCGACGCGCAGCTTATCTTAAAGACCGTTCTGAACGCCAGACAGCGTCTGGGCAGTCATGACCATTATATTTCTCTGGAACTGGGATGCCACAATTATATGGAACTGAATCTGTTTCCCCCTATATTGGAAAAGCTTTCAAATGAATTCCCTCTGCTTCGTCCCAATATCCGTCTCGTTCCTTTCCCTTCCCTTCTTAGTCTCATCGAAAACAACCGGATCCATGCGGCGCTCGGCATAAAAGACGACCAGAAAATATCTTCGCTTTTTTTCAGAGAACTCTGCTCCGCTCCCGTGGCCTGTGTCTGTTCTCCGGAGCATCCGCTTGCAGAACATGAGACTCTGACCAGAAAGGATCTGACGGGAAATTTCATTGCATGCGCTCCCCGTCAGATTCCTGATTCAATCTTTACAATACAGAGCAGCATCCTTACAAATCTGCAGCCGGAGAAGAGATTTTTTACCGAAAATATAGAAAGCGCCTTTGCTCTGGCAAAGGCGCGTCTGGGATATACTTTGTATCCGATCATTCCCTGTGAAAAAGATCCCGATCTGCGGTATATCCCGATTACAAATCTCCCGCGGTTCTCATTCGGAGTGTACTGCCAGCATAAACACGACCAGCCGGTATTAAAGCGGTTCCTCTCCCTGATCACGCAGTATATGAAGAACGGATATCCGGATGCGGAGATCTAGCGGTCAATGTCCTGATTTCCTGTTGACCATACATGTTTTTCTTTTGAAGCCGCTTTTCCATTCTGCGCCATCACTCCTACCAGCCTGTGCGGTACGTATTCTTCTTCCAGCCATTGTATTTCTTCTTCTGTCAGCACAAGATCCACCGCCCTGACCGCTCCCTCGATATGGTGGGGCTTAGTTGCCCCCACAACAGGTGAGGTCACTTTCGTCAGAAGCCAGGCCAATGCTACCTCTGTCATGGAGACGTTCCGCTTATCTGCCAGTTCTGCTACCCGGCGTATGATAATATTGTCCTGTTCTGCTGTAGCATCATACTTAAGTTTTGCGTAGCTGTCTTCTTCCAGACGTTTTGATATTTCCCCCGGATGTTTTGCCAGACGCCCGCTTGCCAGGGCACTGTACGGAGTCATTGCTATATTATCCTCTGCACACAGTTTTGCCATTTCCCGCTCTTCTTCGCGGAAGATCAGGTTGTAGTGTCCCTGAACCGAGACGAATTTCGCAAATCCTTCTTTTTCTGCAAGGGCATTTGCCTTGGCAAGCTGCCATGCATAGCAGTTTGATATTCCGATATAGCGGGCTTTTCCCGCTTTTAAGATCCGGTTCAGGCCGTCCATAATATCATAAAGCGGCGTCTGGTAATCCCACATATGATAAATATACAGGTCTACGTAATCCATCCCGAGATTGGACAGGCTTTTGTCGATCATTCTCTCAATATGTCGTTGTCCTGTGATGCCGGCTTCAATCTCCTCCTGTGTCCGCGGAAGGAATTTCGTTGCCACAACGACTTCGTCGCGCTGCGCAAAATCTTTCAACGCTCTTCCCACATACTGTTCACTTGTACCGCTCTGGTACCCGATTGCCGTGTCGTAAAAATTCACGCCCAGCTCCAGTCCTCTTTTTATGATTTCTCTTGAGTGTTCTTCATCCAATGTCCAGCTGTGCTGCCCGTTCTTCGCGTCGCCAAACCCCATACAGCCCATACAGATCCGGGATACCTCCAAATCTGAATTTCCCAATTTTACATACTTCATTGCCAAATCCTCCTTTATCTGAATCTCATGGTTTTTCACAGTTTACAAGCTTGTCAAAACAGGGTTATTTAAATAATCGTAAACCCGTCTGACCTCGCTTATTTTACGGGTATCCAGCATAGACGGGCAGTCTTTGTCCAGACCGGC
>CAZJRY010000015.1:0-10384 GCA_964548625.1 uncultured Mediterraneibacter sp. | reverse complement strand
CCTCGCTTATTTTACGGGTATCCAGCATAGACGGGCAGTCTTTGTCCAGACCGGCGATCTGCTCCATATCCGCATCGTCCAGTTCAAAATCCCAGATATCCAGATTTTCCCGCATGCGCTCCCTGTGAACCGATTTGGGAATAACGATCACGCCCTGCTGTACATTCCACCTCAGGATGATCTGCGCCGGAGTCTTCCCGTGTTTTTCCGCGATTTCCTTCAATACCGGCTCCTCAAACATGCCTTTCAGCCCCTCCGCGAAAGGCGCCCATGCCTGAGGCTGCACTCCCAGTTCCTTCATGATCTTAAGATCTTCTTTTCTCTGATAGTGGGGATGCCGTTCGATCTGGTTGATCTGCGGTACAACCTCCACATTATAACACAGATCCAACAGACGGTCCGGGTAAAAATTGCACACCCCAATTGCACGGATCTTTCCTTCTTTATACAGCTCTTCCATAGCCCGCCAGGAACCATAATAATCTCCAAAAGGCATATGGATCAGATAAAGGTCCAAATAGTCGAGTCCAAGTTTTTGTAACGATTCTTCAAAAGCTGTCATCGTATTTTCGTAACCCATCTGCTGAATATATGCTTTCGTAGTGATAAACAGTTCCTCACGCGGGATGCCGCAGCTTCGGATTGCTCTGCCAACCGCTTCTTCATTCTGATATGAACTCGCTGTATCGATTAATCTATATCCCTCGGCAATAGCGTTTTTGACAGCCTGTTCACAGTCTTCCTCCGGAATCTGGAAAACCCCGAATCCCTCCATCGGCATTTCGATCCCGCTATTTAATTTTATTTTCTCTGTCATAACTGCCTCCGTAACCTCCAAAACCATGAGACTTTTTAGAGCCTCATGGTCCCTGGCGAATTATTATTTCATCTCTTTCTCCCAGTAACGGATGACATTGAGCTGTGCCTCATCACCGAGCTTCTCCATTGTCTCGATCTCTTCTGCCGACAATTCGACTGCAGCAGCTTTCACAGCGTCTTCCACCTGGTATACCTTCGTCACTCCGATGATCGGAAGGGTGCCTTTTGCGATAGCCCATGCCACCGGGATCTGTGCGGTCGCCACATGGTGGCGGTCAGCGATCTTCTCCAGTTCTGCGTTCAGCTTCTCCAGCGTCGGGAGCATCGGATTATAGGTTCTTCCCCTGTCAGAGTCTGCAGGGAACGGATGCTCTGTGTCGTACTTTCCGGTCAGCGCCCCCTGCTCCAGCACCATATAAGAGAAGAAGATAATATCATTTTCTTTGCAGTAATCCAGAATTCCGGATGTTTCCGAGGACCGGTTCAGAAGACTGTAATGATTCTGGATTGCAGAGATCTTCAGTCCCTCCTTTGCCAGAATGTCAGCCGCCTCTTTGATCTCTGCCAGGCTGTGATTTGAGAGACCGATCTTCCCGATCTTTCCGCTCTTTGCAAGGGGGATCAGCTCTGTTACCCATTTCGGCGCATCCATTGGATTGTGTATCCAGTAGAAATCCATATAATCTGTTCCAAGCAGTTCCGCGCTTTTCTCATACAGAGCGGTCACAGCATTATCTGCCGCGGGATCCGCGCACTGCGGGGTAAATTTATCAGAAATCAGATAGCTGTCTCTTGGCACAGTCCTGAGAAAATCTCCCAGAACCTTTTCAGAAGTTCCCATACCATATGCATACGCAGTATCCCAGAGATTCAAGCCCTCTTTCATCGCTGCATCGAATACCGGCCGAAGAGCTTCCGGTGTAAGATCTCCTCCAAAAGTACCGTCATTTCCCCATGCCCATGCTCCAAGAGCAATCTTAGGTGTTTCTTTCATTTCCGTCATGTTATTTTCCTCCTCAATTCTTTTTATTTCTGTAATAATTATAAAATGCCTGATATTCTATCTGGCCAGACCGATACTGTTCAGCCAGTCGGCAACAGCGTCCGCGCAGTCCTCCGCTTCATCGCTTCCAAGGGAAAGGCCCTCCGTGATCTCTGCGTCCGGCTCCATCTCAGCCATTGTATCAAGAGAACCGGAAAATCCGCTTCCTCCGCTTGTGTTAAAAGGCGCCACTGTCTTTCCGGACAGATCATACTCGTCCAGGAATGTATAAATGATCATCGGCATATCGCCCCACCAGTTAGGGAATCCCAGATAGACCGTGTCATAACCGGACAGATCCGCCGTATCCGCGATCGCCGGGCGGGCGTCACTGCTCTGCTCTTCCTGGGCAATGTCAAGCAGTTCGTCATAATCATCTGTATAAGGCTCCGCCGGGACGATTTCAAACAGATCCGCACCGGTCTGATTCTGGATTTCCTGCGCTATGGCCTCTGTATTTCCTGACCATGAAAAATACGCGATAAGAGCGTTCGCTTCCCCGTCAGTACTTTCCGTGCCGTCCGCCGTACTTTCTGACTGTTCGGCATCGGATGTAGTTTCTGTCGTATTCTGAGAGTCTGCGCTCTCTTCCGTCTGGTCTGATACTGCCGTTTCAGACTCTGTCCCGCCGCTGCATGCAGCCAGGCAAAGGACCGCTGTCCCCTCGATCAGTACGGAAAACATTTTTTTCAATAACTTTGTCTTCATAGGCGTTCTCCCACCTTCTATTCTTTTTTGCTTATGTTCATGCATTTCCCGATCACATCGCCTGTGCGGAGATACTCATAAGTCGGCATCTCAAAAAGAACGGGTTTGAGCGTATGGTAATCAATCTTTCCGGCCTCATTTAACACGCTCTCCTCTGCATAAACGCCGTCGATCTTGCAGATAAAGCTTTCGAATCCTTCCGTTTCATAGACGTCGTCTACCGTACAGTCCATAACTACCGGGGCCTCGTCGATCACCGGCGCGCCCGTGCCTTCTGTGTGGTAAGCAAACATTTCGGATTTATCTGCCTTGTTTCCGCTGACGCATCCTGTCCTGTCTGCTTTTTCCAGCATTGCTTCATCTACAATATTTACAGTCAAGGCACGGGTCTCTTTGATACCCTGGTTTGTGTAATGTGGTTTTGCCAGGCTCACCATGATCCGGTCGTGTCCGATGATTCCCACATGGCCTACCAGAACGTAATTCGGTTTTCCATTTACCATAGTACCTACTACAACAAGCGGAGTAGGATAAAGTGCAAGGCTCTTTCCAATATTCTTTTTCATGATCTTTTACTTCCTTTCAAATTTTGTTTATTTCAGTTTTTTGCCAAGTTCATATGCCTGTTTCGGATATTTCGAGTGCTCTGTCATAGACGGCGTTCCACAGCCTTTTCCAAGCACCATTCCCATATCCTTCAGGTTCAGATAATGTACCAGTGTCTTATAGTGTGCTTCCAGAGCGTCAAAGGTCCAGCCGTCGCTGTTCCACGCTGCCGTCAGAAGCGCAGATTTCATCCCCTTGCGCTGAATACTGCTGTTGAACGCGCAGAAACGGTCGATCAGTATTTTCAGCTGAGCCGACATCCCGTAATAATACAGCGGTGTGACAAATACCATCATATCCGCGTCCAGAATGTCCTGCCGGAACCTCTCTACATCATCTTTCTGTACGCATGGTCCTTCATATCCGCAGTGGATGCATCCGGTACATGGATGGATATCCGCATGGGCGGCGTCGATCACCGTAACCGTATGTCCGGCTTCCTCCGCTCCCCGGATAAAACTGTCCGCCAGCATATTTGAAGAACCGTGCTGATTCGGACTTCCTTCCAAAGCTACAATCTTCATCTTTATGCCTCCAATCTGACAGATTATTTTCTGTCTTCATATATATTGTAAGATGAATCGGCTTTAGAGTCTAATACCTGTCTTTTATCGTTTTCCATACGTTTTATGAATGGTTTTAAAGAATCCGGTCCACTGCCAGCCCGATCACCAGGGAGATAAGGATCACATAAGCCAGATAAAGGACAAATCTTTTCATCCCCAGCACGATCTTCAGCGCTCCCAGATTGGTGATCTTGGTCGCAGATCCGGTAATCATAAACGCCGCCGCAGAACCCATGCTCATTCCTGATGCGAGCCATTGCTGCAGCAGGGGAACCGTACCTCCGCCGCATGCGTAGAGAGACACCCCGATGGTAGCGGTCAACAGTACGCCAAATCTCTCCTGTTCGCCGAAAAGTTCTGCAAAAGCATCCGAGGGCACATATCTCTGGAACAGTGCGGAAAGCAGTACTCCCACAATGAACCATGGAGCGGTAGCCCTGATATTCCTGCCCAGGTTTTTCAGGACCCGCACTGTCACCGCCTCCGCTCCAAGGATGCCGCTTGTGATCAGCAGCTGCGGGTTCAGGAGGATCGAACTCATCATGAAGGCCGCCAGCATATCATCTTTCATCCCTTTCTGGAAGAACGACGCCGCGATGGGAATTGTCCCGTACATACACAGCGGAGAGGCAATTCCCAGCACTCAATAGAAAAACATCTGCTCAAGCTGAATGCTGAAATAATACCATATATAAATAAATTCTCTTTTCAAAATTTCCATGCCTTCCTGACTTTCGCCATACAATCTGTATTATAGATGTTGGGGCAAAAGCCCCCGACTACGATACCTGCAGATTGTTCCGCGGGACTCTGAGCCTCTGTCAGTTGTCAATATTTATCAGTTCATAGGTCCTGCTGCCAAGACCGATATCCTCCGCATGCTCCAGTGTGTGCAGGCCGTTTCTGGACTCGATCCTCTCTACCAGAGAGTCTCCGTCCTCCGCACTGTAGACCAGATCGATACATGCCTGGTCCAGAGCCACCGGATCGTAGGATGCAAGTATCCCGATATCGTGCATATCCGGCTCTTCCGGATTCCCGTCACAGTCGCAGTCTACAGACAGACGGTTCATGACGTTAATATAGAGAATATTTCCATCGAGATAATCCACAACAGACTTTCCAGCCTCCGCCATAGACTCCAGAAACGCGTCCTGATCTCCGCCCCACATACTGCCGCCGGTACCGCCGCTGTGAATATGGGATTTGCCTTCCGAGGAGGCAATGCCGATGGAAATGTTCTTGATGGCGCCGCCGTATCCTGCCATGGAGTGTCCTTTAAAGTGAGACAATACTACATAGTAATCATAGTTCTCAAAATGGCTTCCCACATAGTTTTCCTCCAGATTTGTACCGCCTGTCACAGGCAGGGTCATGGAGCCGTCCTCGTCCATAATGTCTACATCCGCAATCTCTGTATATCCGTGGTCTTCCGCCACCTGATAGTGCATGGCGGTATTGGCACGGGAACCTCCGTATGCGGTATTGCACTCCACAATGGTCGGGTCATCAAAAGACTGTACCAGATCCCCGATCAGGTCTGTCCGCAGATAGTTGCTGCCCGGCTCCCCGGTGGAGAGCTTGACTGCGATATCACCCTCCGGAGATGCCTGAAGTGCTTCATAGACAGCGATCAAACCGTCAGAACTGATGTCTGTGGTCATATAAACGGCTGGAGATCCTGAATCGCTGTCTGTGTCTTCTGCTTCGTCAGTTTCATCAGACAGATCCTCTTCTTCCTGAATTTCTTCTGTTGTCTCATCTTCTGTCCGGGCAGAGATCTCGCCTGATGTATCTTCCGCCGGCTCTTCTGCTCCGCTGCATCCGGTCAGAATGCCGGTAAATGTCATCGCAGCGATCAGTGTGATCACAATTTTCTTTTTCATCGAACGTCACCTCATTTCATATCATCGGTTTTCATGTTCCAGATTCTGTTTCAGCCATTCTTCTATCATATCCTGCAGGGCTTCGCTTCCGTTTTCCTGTACATAGAGGCTGCTTCCTGTCTTCGCTGCCGGGCAGAGATCCCTGACTGCCTGTTCCATCCCTTTATCCTCCCCGCCGCAATGGCTGAAAAAAGGAAGAAGGATTTTCCCCGTCAGGTCATTTTCGCTCAGCCATGCCGCCAGAGGCGGGGCAATGGTTCCGCACCAGTTGGGAGAACCGGCAAAGACCACATCATACTCATCCGCTTTCTCATCAACCGGGAGCAGTGAAGGTTTTTTCCCTGTCCTGATCTCCTCCTGCACCTGGGTCAGGAGGAGATCAAAATCTGCCGGATAAGGCTGCCTTGGATAAATCCTGCTGAACCTGCCTCCTGCCCGGCGCTGTATCATTTCCGCGATCCTGCGGGTTTTTCCGGAATAAGAATAGCAGACAATTAAGATATTTCTCTTCATACATTTATCATCCTTTACCTCTTGTTTTTCAGAGTTGGGTATCTGAATTTCCTTTTAGTCCATTATCCTATGAGTTCTGCATCCTGTCCAATACCTGTCTCTTATCATGAACTATTCCTGTCGTGTATGATAAGTTCATTTTAATATTTTGAATGCCTTTGCTTGCGTTCGCATGCATTCCGTTGTTTATTCTCCGGAAGCCATGGATGAGTATGAAGATGCATAGAGTGCCAGTGGATAATTTTATTATCTATTACGCTGTAAACAATGACAGCCTTACGGTAACTGTGATCCGTATCTTCTATGGCGGCAGGGATGTGGGAAACATCGTAAATGCAAAACGTAAATAAGCCGCAAAAGGAGCAGAAATATCTCTGCTTCTTTTTGCGGCTTAAAATTTGTCGAATATCACTGTTCCTGTATCGTTTGTACGAAAAGAGATGCCGCCTGGGAAAACAGATGATTCTTTTTCCACAGGATTACGCTTCTGGTGATATGTGCCGGAAGGATCTGGCGGAAACAGAGTTCCGGATCTGCATGTATGGACAGGGCTCCGTCCAGACAGACCGCGCATCCCATCCCCGCCTCTACCAGCAGTGCGGCGTTGGAAAGGATATTGTAATAAGCCGGAATATTCAGATGCCGTTCTTCACACTGCATCCAGTGGAGGATCTGATCTTTTGCGTTCTCTCTGCCCGGCATGATCAGAGGATACTGCTTTATATTCTCCAATGTTACCGTCTCTTTTTGAGCGAGTTCGTGGTCCCTCCGGATGAGAATACCCCAGGTTTCTTTCCGGGGAAGCCTTACATATTCGAATCTTGCGGTGTCGATCGGCTCCATTACAAGCGCCAGATCGAGAAGTCCGTGCTCCACCATGTCTTTGATATTATCCGCCATGCCGTTATAGAGGTCAAACTGTACGCCGGGATATTTCTCGCGGAATTCTTTCATATAACGGGCAAGTGTACGGCCTCCTACTGCTTCTGTGGCTCCGATCCGGATCGTTCCGCAGATAATATCCTTCCGGTCTGTAAATGTATGTTCCAGCTTATCCGCAAGTTCAACAATTGTTTCCGCCTGCTGTTTGAACAGAAAACCATCGTCTGTCAGCGTAACAGAATGTTTTCCCCGGATCAGCAGCTGTGTTCCCATCTCGCCCTCCAGCTCCATCAGCTGACGGCTGAGTGTCGGCTGGGTAACATGAAGAATATCCGCGGCTCTCGTAATATTCCCTTCGTCCGCTACTGTCAGAAAGTATTTCAGTACACGCAGTTCCATAGCATTTCCTCCTGCTCTTTTTCCTGCCAGATACGCTTCCTCCATCGCCTTTGTTCCGATCACTTCACCCTTCTGCCCCGCGGATAAATTCACCGCATAACAGATCAGAATTCCCTTTTTCCCGGGGACTTCCGTTAATTACCAATACCTTCATTTCATTCGTCTCCCTTATCTTCATGCTGTCTACTGGTCTTCTGAAAAATCCGTGCCAGATAATATGCGATCCAGATAAACAGCCCCATCATAGCCAGATAATCTATATAAAAAGATATCGGGGACTCACCATAATCCAGAAAAACAAACTCTGTTCTCAGAAACATGTAAGTCACCAGATCTCTTGTCACAAAAGTATACAGCCCGTATACCGCGATCGCGGCCGCTATAATACGAAGCAGTATTGTCCTGACCCGCGACGGCTTTATCTGTTGGAAAATATTCCGCATTCTTGCCAGCATCATGCCCCAGTGGAGTCCGAGATGCAGAGACATAAGGACAAATCCCCAGTAGCATGCAGCCATATGCATCAGTCTGGCAATACCCATTCCGCTGTCAATGGGAAGGAATGCAAACACATGCCGGGACATGATGATTCCGCTTGCCATCAGACAGAGCATTGCAATGAACAGCGCCAGATCGATCACATTCATCAGAATCCTGGCCGCTGTATATTTCCCACGGAAAAGACCTTTGTGCCAGTTTAAGTTCAGCAGATGATGGGCGATAAAGAGGACGAACATTCCCGCTCCCGCCCATTCATGGGCGGCGTCGCCCCAGAGCTGATATCCCATCAGAAATAAAAGCACAACCGTCATAAGCAGATCGACCGCGAGCTTTATTTTTGCCTTCGGTTTCATTTTTTTCCTGTTTTCTTTCATGACCCCTTCATTGCCTCAACTTATATAAACATAGTCATGTAAGCCGGAATGTAACATATACCATCCTTCACCTGCAGATCCTTTGTGTAAATAATGTAACGGTCTTCTGCTTTTATCTGATACTTCTTTATCAGGTAATCAAATGATTTATGCGACATATATCCTGAGGATTTCACTTCGATCGGGCATATCTTTTTCTTTTTGACCGTAAGGAAATCTATTTCGTACTTCTTTTTCTTTTCAGAGCCTTCCGGCTTATACAGATATTCGTGAAAATACAGCAAATGTCCCGACGCCCTGAGTATCTGGGCAACTACATTCTCCAATATCATCCCCTGATTGATCCCGAGGCGGTCAATAATAAGAGCTTTATACAGATCTTCATCTGTTTCTTCCCTGTTTTGCATGATCTGACTCACAAGGAGACCTGTATCTCCCATATATAGTTTAAAATTACTGCGGTCTGCAAAAAGTTCCAGCGCCACTTCCGGCTTCGTCACATTAATACACTCATTCCCTATCATAGATTCGGCAATAAAACCGACCGCATCCATATAGTTTCTGTATCTGGCGTTCTTATCTACCAGCGAAAACCTGAAGTGCGAATTTTTATTTTCCAGTTGTTCCGGTATCGTCCGATATATGACAGACGCTTTCTCGCCATTTTCATCATCATATTTTGCCAAATCTTCTTCATAAAGAGTCAAGATATTGCGTTTTATAAAATCTATCTGGGCAAATGTGCGTCCGGACACGAACGCTTCCACAGCCTGCGGCATTCCGCCTACTGCCATGTATGTCCGGAAATTTTTCATAATCTTCCTGTGCACTGCCTCCCCGAGTGGTTTTCGTTTACGAAAAGCCTCTGCGATGATCGGAACCGTCACCTTATCCCCAAGCGCCCACAGATATTCCTCAAAATCCATGGGATACATGCGAATCCTGTACTCTTCGGAAGGTATCAGGATATTTTTCACATTTTTTCTTATAGAGATCAGTGAGCCTGTTTCAATATACTCATACCTTCCGTCTGCCACAAGATATTTTATTGCCTGTCTTGCCTGCGGAAAAAGCTGTATTTCATCAAATATTAAAACACAATTCTTTCCCTCCAGCGACTTTCCCTTGAGAAGGAACAGATTACGGAAAAAGTTATCAAGATCATCCATATTCTCAATAAAGTTCCTCCGTATGTCTTCATTCTCCCGTGCGAAATCGAGGAGCATATAATCATCATATTCATTTTTAGCAAATTCTTCTACAATTGTTGTCTTGCCGATACGTCTGGCCCCCTCCAGCAATGCCGCCGAAGAACCTGCTGACAGTTCCTTCCATTTCAGAAGTTTTTCATATACTTTTCTCTGAAAAATCATCTTTGCATCTCCGTTACTTTTTTATAGTGATATTATATCACGAAATGCAGAAATGTAATCAACCGTTTTTTCACGAAATACAGAAATGTTTGCCGTGTCTCCACCATATACCACAGTTTCGGGCTGGGTATAAATCGTCTCAGCAATGCCTCCGTTGGTGTAAGGCGGATTGCAGCAGACCTTTTTCAGCATCTTGCCAATATATCTTCTCTTCGATATGTGCGACTCCCTTTTTCATCTCCTGATATGCGCAGTATTTATCCGCAAGATTCACCAGAACTGCTTCCCTGCTCTTTGGCCGTTCTACAAAAGGAAGAGGCCACATATGGCTTAAGATAATATTTCTCACTTTATCATCTATGCTGAAATACTTTTCCGCATTCCTGAGAGCCGCAAGCGGATGGCGGGTCCCATGCTGATAGTCTGACAGACCGCTCTTTTTAATATCATACAGATAGAAATCATGGAGCATAGCCCCCAGCGCCAGCGCATGAATGTCGATCTCGTGTTTTCCTTTTTTTGCAAGGAAAAAGGCATAGAGCGCTACATTATGACTATGCACAAAACTGTTCGTGATCTCATGCTGCGGATATCGTTCCAACTCCCGGATCCTGGAGTCCTGCTCCAAGGTATTTAAAATTTCCATATAATGTATTTCCAGTTCATTCCAGTCCATATCTTTTCAGCTTCGCTGTTTCTCCTTTCCTTTTACATT
>CAZJRY010000014.1:0-29692 GCA_964548625.1 uncultured Mediterraneibacter sp. | reverse complement strand
AAAATACAATCAGGCACTGCCAGAGAACGGTAGGCGGTTAGTCCTTCGACAGAGGAACTGGTTGATTTCGGTATTTCAAGATATAAGAAAATTTACTGCAACAGATATCGGGATACAAGTTTTGTGCTCTACCGGAAGTATACATATGAGGATGTTTGCCGTCTGCTGGAATGGGAAAACAATGAAGTGCCGTTAAATCTCGGCGGCTATAAATATGACCGGAAAACGAAAACATTTCCTGTGTTTATTAATTATGATAAAGAGGACGATATTCAGGATACGATCAAGTATGAAGACCACTTTGAAAGTCCGAACAGGTTGATTGCAATATCGAAACAAAGCAGAACAAAAGATTCGGAAGATGTACAGAATTCAGCAGTGGAAATAGAATGGGAGCTGGATACACCGGTTCGCGAAGATATTTACGAATATATTGTGAATAACTGATGGAGGAATTAAATGAAAACAGTGAAAGTAGTGGCAGCAGTCATCATACACAATAACCATATCTTTGTCACACAGCGTGGATACGGTGAGTTTAAAGACGGCTGGGAGTTCCCCGGCGGGAAGATTGAGCCGGGCGAAACGCCGCAGGAAACGCTGGCGCGGGAGATAAAGGAAGAACTGGATACAGAGATTGAAGTCGGAGATTATCTTGAAACTGTAGAATATGATTATCCGAGCTTTCATCTGTCTATGGATTGTTTTTTCTGTACGATTAAGTCAGGAGAATTAGTTTTAAAAGAGCATGAGGCCGCGAAATGGCTGCCGGCGGAAAATCTGGACAGCGTGGACTGGCTGCCGGCCGACAGGGGCTTGATCGGGCGGATAAAAAGTACTTGCTGTTAATGTTTTAAGATTCCACGGTGATCGTCGGCTATCCCGAAATGCGGGCTTCTTTCCGGCAGCAGAGCGGACGTGCAGGAAGAAGCGGCGGGATCAGAGGACGAGATGATGATAGAGGCCGAGTTTAAGGGATATGGCAGAAAGCAGTTTTTAAAAACTCTCGGCGAGATAGAAATAGTGAACGGATAAGAGAGGAATCAGGTTATGATCACAAGTACGGCGAATGCGCAGGTAAAGGAACTGGTAAAATTAATGAAGAAGAGCAGGGCGCGGGAGGAGGAGAATGTTTTTCTGATCGAAGGCCCCCGGATGACGGGAGAGCTGACCGCTGATCCGGACTGGCGCAGGAGGATCGGGAAAATCTATCTTTCTGAGAGTTATGCGGAAAGGAACGGGGGAGAGAAAGCAAAGCTTGAGAGAACCGTGCCGGTGGAAATCCTCTCAGACTCTGTGTTCACACATGTATCCGGCACGAAGACTCCGCAGGGTATACTTGCCGTTGTGAGAAGAAGAACATATGATATGACAGAGATCCTCGGGACAGATCCGGCGCGGGCGCATGTGCTCGTCCTTGATAATCTTCGGGATCCGGGAAACCTGGGAACCATCTTCCGTACTGCGGAGGCTGCCGGAGTGACAGGGATTATCCTGAGCCGGGAATGTGTGGATATTTATAATCCGAAAGTCGTGCGTTCGACCATGGGGGCGCTGCTTAGGATGCCGTTCCTGTACGTGGACGACCTGCCGGGGACGATCGGCGGGCTGAAAGCGGCGGGGCTCAAAGTTTATGCGTCTCATCTGAAAGGAGAGCGCGCATATGATCAGGAAGATTACAGGGCAGGCTGCGCGTTTCTGATCGGCAATGAAGGAAACGGGCTGAGAGACGAAGTGGCGGAATGCGCGGATCATTATGTTATTATCCCTATGCAGGGAAAGGCTGAGTCGCTGAATGCGGCGGTGGCGGCTGCCGTGCTCATGTTTGAGGTGAGCAGGCAGAGAAGAAGCCGTTTCCGCGAACAATAATAAGTTTTCCCCGGGTATACTGTAATTTTATGCAAAAGCATTGCATTTTTATGCAAAAGTATGTATAATAGGTCATGTTTCATGCAGATCACTGTATAGCGTCGCTGCCGCAGAACATCAGCAAACAATGCGGATGGCGTGAATGACTATGATTTTTTAAGACAGAGAGGGACATATTATGAATTTAAAAGGACGTAATTTTCTTACATTAAAAGATTTCACACCGGAGGAGATCACTTATCTGCTTGATCTATCTGCCGAGGTAAAGGAAAAGAAGAAAAAAGGAGTGCCGGTTGACAATTATAAAGGGAAGAATGTGGCGCTGATCTTCGAAAAGGACAGCACGAGGACACGCTGCGCGTTTGAGGTTGCCGCGCATGACATGGGTATGGGCGCCACATATCTCGGACCGACCGGCTCGCAGATAGGAAAGAAAGAAAGTATCGAGGACACAGCGCGCGTACTGGGCAGGATGTTCGATGGGATCGAGTACCGCGGTTTCGGGCAGGAGATCGTGGAAGAATTGGCAAAATACGCGGGAGTACCGGTGTGGAACGGTCTGACGAATGAATATCATCCGACGCAGATGCTTGCCGATATGCTGACCATCCGTGAGAACTTCGGCACCCTGAAAGGGCTGAAGCTTGTCTATATGGGCGACGCCCGTTATAATATGGGAAATTCTCTTATGGTTGCCTGCTCCAAGCTGGGACTTGACTTTGTGGCCTGCGCGCCGGAAGAGTATTTCCCGAATGCGGAGCTTGTTGCTCAGTGCCGGGAGTATGCAGAGGAATCAGGGGCGACGATCACGTTGACATCCGATGTGAAAGAGGGAACAAAAGATGCCGACGTCATCTGCACGGATGTATGGGTATCCATGGGAGAACCGAACGAAGTATGGGAGAAGAGGATCGAAGAGCTGTCACCATATAAAGTGACAAGGGAAGTTATGGCAAACGCGAAAGACAGCGCGATATTCCTTCACTGCCTGCCTGCGTTCCACGACCTGAAGACAAAGATCGGGAAAGAAATGGGCGAGCGTTTCAATATAGAAGATATGGAAGTGACAGACGAGGTGTTTGAATCTGAGCAGTCAAAAGTGTTCGATGAGGCGGAGAACCGGATGCATACGATCAAGGCGGTTATGATGGCAACGCTCGGCACGGATGGAATTTGATTTTTTGTAATTCAGTAATTTCTTTACTGTTTCTCAGTAAAAGGTATAATAAAATAACATCACGGGCAGGATGTTTCCGGGGAAAAACATGAACGGAGACACTGCCCTTTTTCCAAATCTGACATATCTGTATTGCTGCGTACCGGGGTAAAGGAAATTATTATGTATTCCACTTGAAATTGTTCAGATACGTTTCTTCATTTGTTAAGAGGACGGCTCTCCGACGATTCGCCATTTTTTATCAAAAGTATTCAGGATTTCGTGACCATCTTCTGTTACGAGAACAAGATCTTCGATGCGGACGCCATACTTCCCAGGAAGATAAATACCGGGTTCGATCGAAAAGATCATGCCGGGTTTTGCAATGTTTTTGTTCAGGGGACTCACATCTCCATACTCGTGGACATCCTGTCCGATAAAGTGACCGAGACGGATCTTCCAGTATTCACCATATCCTTTTTTATTGATATAATTTCTTGCCTGCGCGTCAATGTCACAGAAACGGATACCCGGCTGGATAACGGCTTCTGCTCTGCAGACAGCTTCGCAGACAATATTGTGGATTTCAATCTGTTTGGAATCAGCAGATCCACAATAGAATGTGCGAGTCATATCAGAACAATATCCTTCCCACACACATCCCATATCAATCAGAACGCATTCCCCTTTTTTCAGCGTCCGGTTGTTGCTTGGCTCATGGTGCCGGTCTGCTGCGTTATCGCCAAAACATACGATTGTGTCAAAACTCGGTCCGCTTGCTCCCAAAGCAAGATATTCTGCTTCAATGAAATCGGCGACCTGCCGTTCTGTCAGCCCTTCCCTGATAAATAAGGCAACTTTTTCCATGACGGCATCATTGATTTCGGATGCTTTTTTCATGGCTGAGATTTCTTCCTTCGTCTTTACTGCCCGTACATCGTCTACGCAGTCGGAACCCCACACGGTTTTGAGTTGGGGGAGTTTTTCTTGAAGCGGGATGAGAAAGCGTGCAGGCCATGCTTTGTCAATGCCCAGTGTCTGTTCAGGGTCAATCTGATTGGCGATGATGGAAATCTGATCATCTGTATCAGAAAACCAGACTTCTTCAAAACCGGTATTTTTTACATAGTATAGATAGTTTAAAAGAAGAGTATGTCTTCCACTTGAACGGAGAATCAGAACGTATAATCTTTCCCCCGGATTTATCATAATCCCTGTCAGAAAACGAATGCTCAGCGGATCCGAGACGATCAGCTGAGTAAGTCCTTTTTTATGCATATTTTTAATTACGTGTTCGATCCTGTCGTTCATTTCAGCAGAACTCCTTCCTGTTAATTAATACAATAGAAACTATCACAATAAAAAGGTATATGTCAAGTGATTTGGGGGCGCTTTTTATTTAGAAAAATAAACTTTATGAACCGGGTTGACAAGGAATTAGCAGCTGTCTTATAATAAAGCGCAAGAATAAGGCAAAGACGTCTATTTAATAGAGCGTCTTTTTTGCTTTTTTATAGGAAATTCCGATTTTTGTTTTTCCGGCTCTGCCTGCAAAACAAGCGCATTAAAATGTGAGGCATGCCAAAGACGGTCTGTTACAGGAGAAGGATATGGAGACAAGAGAGACAATACTACAGATAAAAGATTTATCGATAGAATTTCGGACAGCAGAAGGAACAGTACATGCCGTAAATCATTTGGAGTACGATCTTCATGAAAAAGAAGCACTGGGAATAGTTGGAGAGAGTGGAAGTGGGAAAAGTGTGTCATCTCTGGCAACTATGCGCCTGATTGCGGATCCTCCGGGAAAAGTCGTGAGTGGTAGTATTTTATATAAGGGTCGGGATTTGCTTCGTGCATCGGAAAAGGAGATGGAATCTATCCGCGGAAACGAAATATCTATGATTTTCCAAGAGCCTATGACTTCGCTCAATCCGATCATTTCCTGCGGGGATCAGATTGCTGAGGCGCTGATTCTGCATAAAGGAATGAAGAAAAGAGAAGCGCGTGAAAAGGCTGTTGAACTGATGCATTCTGTGGGGATATCAAATCCGAAGATACGTGCGAGACAATATCCGCATCAGATGTCCGGAGGCATGCGGCAAAGAGTGATGATCGCAATGGCTTTGGCGTGCAATCCTCAAATATTGATCGCAGACGAGCCGACAACAGCCTTGGACGTTACGATACAGGCTCAAATACTTGATCTGATAAAGTCCATGATCAAAATTTCGGATACAGCGGTCATTTTAATTTCGCATGATCTGGGTGTTGTGAATGAACTTTGTGAGAGGGTCATTGTGATGTATACCGGAAGGGTTATGGAAGAGGCCGCTACAGAGGAATTGTTCCGAAACCCTCTGCACCCATACACTGTGGGGCTGATAAATGCGATCCCGAAGATTGAGAAAGAAAAGAAGCCGCTTTTAACAATACCCGGCGTAGTACCGGATCCCACGGAGAGGATTACAGGCTGCAGTTTCTGTCCGCGGTGCGGGAAGGCACTTGATATATGCAAGGTGAAGGAACCCCCTGTTTTTAGCACAGGTGGGCATAAGGTCAGCTGTTGGTTGTATCAGGATAAAAAATAATCAATGGATACAGGGAAGGACGAAGGCACATGGGAGAAGACAAGAATCTGGTCGAGGTACAGAATCTCAGGATTCATTTTAAACAAAAAGGGAAAAAAGTGGTAAAAGCCGTGAATGGGATCAGCTTTTCTATAAAGAAAGGAGAAACGTTTGGGATTGTAGGGGAAAGCGGTTGCGGAAAAAGTACTCTTGGAAGAGGAATACTCCGTCTGATCGAACCTACTTCCGGCGAAGTGGTCTATAACGGAGTAAACATGAGCACTTTGAAGGAAAAGGATATGAAGGAACTGAGGAAAAAGATACAGATTATTTTTCAGGATCCTTCTGCCTGTCTGAATCCGCGACGAACCATGAAACAGATATTAATGGAACCCTTCAAAGTACACGGTATAAAAGAAAAGGATATTATCGAATCCCGAATCCATGAATTGGTAGAGTTGGTCGGACTGGCAGATTATCATTTGTCAAGATATCCTCATGAGCTTTCCGGGGGGCAGAAACAACGAATAGGTATTGCAAGAGCGTTAGCGTTAAACCCGGAATTGATTGTATGTGATGAAGCAGTATCCGCGTTAGATGTGTCTGTTCAGGCACAGGTGATCAATCTTCTGAAAGAACTCCAGCAAAAACTGGGGCTTACTTATTTTTTTATTTCCCATAATCTAAATGTGGTCCATCATATCAGCGACCGGGTCGGAGTGATGTATTTGGGGAAAATGGTAGAGATAGCTACTTCGGATGAGTTGTATGACAATCAGGCCCATCCATATACGAGAGCTTTGCTTTCGTCAATTCCCCGAATTGATTCAAGTATGAGAGATAGCCGGATTATCCTTCAGGGGGAGGTGCCGAGTCCTTTGAATCCACCGGATGGATGTTTTTTCCACACGAGATGTCAATACTGTACAGAAAAATGCAGGAAAGAGGATCCGGTTCTCCGGGATATTGGCGGAGGGCATCTGACAGCATGTCATCTGGCAGGTTGATTTACATTTCGATTTCAGAGATATCAACGATTTTGTACAGATGTTTCTGAAATTTGAAAAATATATTATTTAAAAAGGGAGGATAACAGATGAAACTAAGAAAGAAACTGATTGCGATTTTATTGTCCGCATCTGTCGCAGCGATAGCGCTTGCCGGATGTGGGGAGGAATACGGAGATGCGAACACTTCGGAAACCACAGACGGCTCTTCAGAGTCGACCGGTCTTGACAAACTGATCATTGGCGCTGAGACAGATGTCGTTACTCTGGATCCAAGTCGCTGCTATGAAACATATGCTAATATGATTATGAGAGCATGTTATGATACGTTATATGAAATGCCGGAGGGGGCAGACGAACCGCAGCCGCTTCTGGCAACAGGAATTGAATTTTCTGATGATGGGTTGACAGCTACGGTTACACTCCGTGAGGACGCCGTATTTGCTTCGGGAAATCCGGTTACTGCAGAAGATGTACAGTTTTCTGTTATGAGGTGTAAGAATCTTCAGGATAATCCGTCTTTTATTTGTGACGGGATTGACAGCGTAGATGTCATTGATGAATATACGGTACAGTTTAATCTTAATCAGCCGGACAGTTCATTTACAGCAAAGCTCTGTTACAGCTCACTTAGTATTCTGGATTCGGAATTGGCAATCGAACAGGGAGCGTCCTGTGATGAAGACGCGGCGACAACTGATACTGCGAAAGAATTTTTTGACAGTGGGGCCAGCCTTGGTTCGGGTCCATATACTATTGAAAGCTGGACCTCGGATGAGGAATATGTTCTTGTGAGAAATGAAAATTATTATGGAGATACCCCGGAATTCTCAGAAATCGTTATCCGTGAAATGGATGATGCAAATACGCAGATGATGTCCTTAACACAGGGGGATATCCAGATCGCGCTGGGGCTGAATCAGGATACGGTAGAAGAATTGGAAGACGCAGATGGAGTGGCTGTTGAGTCCTATTCAACTATGACAATGGCGTTTGTCTTTATGAATATGGATGAAGATATCGGAGGTCCGGTATCGGATCCTCTGGTGCAGCAGGCAATTCGTCTCGCGCTGGATTATGAAGGAATACAGGATATTGTCGGAGAGGGATCTGTAACACCGCAATCCTATATTCAGGTCGGTATGTTTGGCGCGCTTGATGAAAAGGATATATCAGAGAGGGATTTGGACACAGCAAAGGAATTGTTGGAGGAAGCAGGATATCCCGATGGGTTTGAAATTGATTTTCCATGCTGTACGTTGTCTGTAGAAGGCATACCGCTTACTGATCTTGCGCAGAAGATAGCCAGCGATCTTTCCGAAATCGGTATCACGGTCAATCTTGTTACAGAAGACTGGAATGGCGGTTATGCTGACGATTACCGAAACGGTGAGCTGAATATGAGTCTGATGTACTGGGCTCCGGACTATATGGATCCGAATGCTCAGCTGGAATTTCTGCCGGGTGGTATCGTAGGACTGAGAGCAGGCTGGACAGCTGATATGGATCCGGAGCTTGCGGCTATGAAAGATGAGATCACATCTGAGACAGATCAGAATGCGCGCCTGGAGCTGTTGGAGGAGATGCAGGAGAGTACAGCGGATTCCGGACCGATTATTCCGATTGTCCAGTATCCTAAGTATATTGGCGCATCAGACGAGCTTACGGGAACAGATTTTGTTGAGGCTTATCGTATTGACCTCAGGGCGGTTTCAAACAAATAAGCCGTTGCAAATGTAAAGTTTATTGCGGAGGAGACTATATGGACACTTTGAAATTTGTAATAAAAAGGATTATCTATCTGGTGATTCTTCTGCTCGGTGTTGCGACAATCGTGTTCATATTAACGCGGCTTGTACCGTCAGATCCGGTTGCCGCCAACCTGAGTCAGCGAAATCTGAACAACCAGGAAATGGTCGATGCGTTCCGGGCAAAATGGGGGCTGGATAAGCCGGTATGGCAGCAGTACCTGATATATCTGCAGGGGCTTCTCCAATTTGATTTCGGTACGTCAATCCGGACGGGAAACGCAGTGCTTGATGAATTGAAGCGCTGTTATCCGGCAACACTTGAGCTTGCATTGTTTGCTATTGTATTTGCTGTAATTTTCGGAATTCTCTTTGGAGTGATTTCCGCATTGAAAAGAAACAGCATTTTGGATCAGCTGGTCCGGGGCGTTTCCGTGGCAGGGGTCAGTATACCTACTTTCTGGCTTGCGCTGCTGCTTCTGTATCTGTTTTATTATAAGTTGGGTATTGCCCCCGGTACAGGTAGAATCAGCTCTTACTTTAACCCTCCGGAGACAGTGACAGGGCTGTATGTGATTGATTCGCTGCTGGAGGGAAATATTTATAAAGCATTAGACTGTCTGGGGCATCTGGTGCTGCCGGGAATTGTTCTTGGATGTTTTACAATGGGACTGATCACCCGAACTACCCGTTCCAATCTTCTGGAAGTTATGTCAACAGACTACATAAGAACTGCAGAAGCAAAGGGGATGAAAAGAGTCAGGCTGATCCTGCGGCATGCCATTGGAAATGCGCTGATACCGGTGCTCACTGTTATCGGTCTGGGATTTGGCAATCTGTTAGGCGGAACCGTACTGGTGGAAACGATATTTTCGTGGCCGGGAGTGGGGCAGTTTGCATATGAATCTGTATTAAAACTGGATTCGCCCGGAATTATCGGAGTTGCTATACTGATCGCATTTAATTACGGAGTGATCAATACAGTTGTTGATATCTTATATGGCGTGATAGATCCCAGAGTGAGGAGTAGGTAGATTATGAAGAGAAAGATAAAACGCTTATTTACATCGAATTTCCTGTTCACTTTCGGGACAATCGTCTGTACATTTTGGATATTGGCTTCTGTTCTCGCCCCGGTAATCGCGCCCTATGATCCGATTGAACAGGATCTGGCAAATAAACTGCAAGCTCCAAGTCTTGCCCACTGGTTTGGCACTGACAATTTTGGCAGGGATATCCTGAGCCGTGTCCTGTACGGAGGAAGATATTCTCTGGTGGCGGGAATCCTGACTGTATTTTTGGCAGGAATATTCGGAAGTATATATGGTGCTGTAGCGGGATATATCGGAGGGGCGTTGGATAATATAATGATGAGAGTGTCTGAGATGATACAGGCATTTCCTACGATCATTCTTGCTATTGTGATTTCCTCCGCGCTGGGATCCAGCATGTTCAATACTGTACTGGCGATGATTATAGTCGGATGGCCAAGCTACGCGCGCCTTATGAGATCTGTTGTGATCTCGGTCAAAGAAAATGAATATGTAGAGGCTGCGAAGGCACTGGGAACAGGCAGATTGCGGATTCTATTTAGAGAAATTATTCCTAACAGTATGACATCTGTCATAGTTATGGCAACGACAGATATCGGAAATCAGATTTTATTGTTTTCCACTTTAAGTTTCCTTGGGCTGGGGAACCCTCCTCCGACTCCGGAATGGGGAACCATGGTATCAGATGGGATTTCCTACTTTAACAAATTCTGGATTGCAGGATTTCCGGGATTGGCCATTTTCACAATGGCGATCGGAGCGAATTTTGTCGGAGATGGTCTTCGGGATTTTCTGGATCCTAAACTGAGAAAAAACTTTTAAATCAAGCATCATGAGAATGCCGGGAGATCTCAGGTCTCCCGGTTTTTTTTCCAGTATTGTTCCCATGGCGGGGGTAATGTATCCATGTTGGTCAAGACGGGATTTGGATAAGACTTCCCATTGAGATTGAGCGAGACGTGGCCGATGACTTCAGGAACTATAGGCTTATTTACTTCGATTCCCGGAATGGGGAAATCATCAACAGGACGTGTCGGAATATGTTCTAAACGCAAAATTTCTTCAATACCCGAAAGAACTCTGCCGAAGACAGGATAGATTCCTTTGTGTTCAGGGCAGGGACGTAATGGAAAGAAAAACTCGCATCCTGATTCGCCCAAATCCCCATAGCCGCCCATACAGACACTTCCGATATCAGAATCCAGAGGAGGAATTTCAGGGTGGAGAAGAAATTCATAGGGGATCAGATACTGACCTTCCCTTTTTTGAAAGCCTGTATAACTTATATCGATCCAGTTACCCGGAACAATCCTTTCGATAGCATGATGATTAAAAATACCATGTTTTGCGGCGAATATAAAGCTGGCGACTGTATTCGGAGCAAAGTCCGGTAAAAGTTCAATGCTTATATCTGTTCCGTTTATCATATGCAATACTGCTATAGGATTCATTGTTTTCACCCTCTTTCTAAAATAGATAATAACAGATTTTCAAAGAATAACCAGTCAAAACACTTGCATATATTACATTACAAGGGCGCCCGGAGCTCATTTCTGATAAATCTGCCGAAACTTATTTGGTGTACATCCGGCATATTTTCGAAAAGTCTTATAGAAATAGTGGATATTTCCATATCCGACACGCTTTGCGATTTCTGCGGTACTGTAATCCTCGTAAAGCAGCATTCTCTCTGCTTCCCCCATCCTGCGATTGATCAGGTACTGATTCACCGTATATCCGGTCTCATCTTTAAATTTCCGTGCGAGATAATAGGAACTGAAATAAAACTTATGAGCCAGATCATCCAAAGAAATGTTCTCCTGATAATGACAGTCCAGATATTCCAGAACATCTCTGATAATTGGAAATTTTACGGAATCATTGTTTTCTCTTTGGTCCTTTGGAAGAATCAGATCGATTACGGACAACAGATTCCTGAGTGAATCATGGATAACATCTTCATAGCCTTCCGGTTGATCTTCATAAAGTTTCAACAGAATAAGAAACAGTTCTCTGATAAAAACAAAGAAATCTCCCGTCGGTATGACAGGACACAGGGATTGGTGAATGAATTCGTTTTCCCGATAACCTGATCTGCGGACTCCGGATAAATTGATGCAGAGTTGTTCAAGCGGTGCTTCTGTGCTCGTTTTTTCTGAGTGGGGTATAAGGGCATTATTAATTATAAAATCCCCTTTTTGGATCGAATAGTTTCTTCCTGAGGAAAAAAGCGTTCCCCGGCCGTCCAGAACAAGAGAAAGCTCCAGGGAGTCTGCATGAGAATGAAGCGGAAACTCCCAATCCGGATGATCTTTTGTGCAGATACAAGTGATCGAGTTTAGTTTCAATCTGCCGTCATTGCACAGACTGCGGTTCGAGTTGTGATTGGCATTGATATGAAGTGTTTTAATGGCTTCTGTCTCCTTTGTATGTTTACTATATTACCCATATTATTATCGCATTGTCGCGATAAGAAGACAAGAATTTATAATAGATTTAGCAAGATTTGAAACAATCTTTTCTGATATTCGAAAATTCCCATGGCTGATTATCAGATTAGCAGATATTTTCCATTAAGTACTTCCATTGAAATGACAGGATTTTATAACAGGAGTCCGCTTTTGTTAAATTGCGGTATCTGAAGTTGAACTATATCATATATAGAAAAACTAAAGAAGGAGGAGATGAGATGGAAACATCAACAAAGAGTACCGGATCCACACAACAATTGAAGCAAGTGCTCGGGTTCGGTGATTTAATGGGGGCTTCGGTCGGTCAGATTATCGGAGCGGGTATTATGACGTTGCTTGGCTCAAGCATTGCCATGACCGGAAGATCGGTTCCCATTGCATTTCTGATTGCGGCATTCATTACTGTCGCGCAGTATCTTCCGCTGATTTTTATCGCGGGAACAGTCAGGCTTCGGGGAGGCAACTATACAATGGTAGCCATGCTCGCCGGGAAGAAATGTGTAGGAGCTTATTCGATCATCTATATTATGCAAAACCTTTCCCTGTCCATGTATGCGATTTCTTTTGCAAGTTATTTTGTCTCACTGCTGGGAGTCGGGAATGAAACGATTGTTGCATTGATCGTTCTGACACTGTTTTTCATATTGAATGTGCTCGGAATTGACAAATTCGCAAAATTTCAAAATGTAATCGTGATTCTGCTTATTATTGCCCTTGGGATATTTGTTGCGTTTGGCTGGGGCAAGATCACATCGAATTATTTTGAGGCGGATTCATGGATGACAGGGGGTATGATGGGATTGATGCAGGCCGGCGGATTGTTGACTTTTGCCGTAGGCGGAGCCAACTGTATCGTCAATTTGTCTGCGGAGGCAAAGAATCCAACCCGTGACCTGCCTCTTGTAATGATCATCTCAACCCTTGGTGTTGCTGTCCTGTATGGATTGATCTCAATTGTTGCCGCAGGCATTCTCCCGGTAGAAGAAGTGGCAGGGCAAAATCTTTCGGTTGTGGCACAGGAAATCCTTTCCGGACCGTTGTATGTATTCTTTATGGTATGCGGAGCCGGATTTGCTTTAATCTCGACATTGAATTCTCAATTTGCGTGGGGACCAAAAGGTCTGATGCAGGCATGTGACGACGGTTGGTTTCCGCAGGGACTTGCAAAGATGAGCAAATGGAACACACCCATTGTGTTACAGGGGATTCTCTATGTATTGGGGATGATATGCATCCTGACCGGTCTGGATGTGTCTGTGCTTGGAAACATGAGCCTGATCGCAAACAGTGTCATATATCTGATGATTAACATATTTGTCTGGAAACTCCCGGATATATGCGCCGATGCATGGGAAGAATCAAAATTTAAGATTAGTCTGAACAAGCTGAAATTCGTAAGTGCACTGGGCACAGTGGCTGCAATCATTACCATTTACCTGAATGCGACAACTCTGTCGGCGGTTCTTTTAATTTTGAATGTCGTGGTAATTGCCGGCAGCTTTATCTTCTCTTTTGCCCGTGCCGGAAAAGTTGATATGGACATCAGTTACGAAAAAGTGTAAAAAAATGAGAGAAAGATTAGGATGTAATCAAAATGAAATACGATTTTACTTCAATTATGGAAAGACATGGGATGGATTCTACCGCTGTGGACGGGCTTGGCGAAGGATTTGCTCCGACACCGCCGAAGGAGGGATTTGATGTTATTCCTATGTGGGTCGCCGATATGAACTTTCCTACGGTACCCACAATTCCGGAAGCGATTATTAAACGCGCCCGGCATCCCGCATACGGATATTTTCCTCCAAGCAGGGAATACTTTGAGAGTATTATCCAATGGCATGAAAAGCGAAAAAATGTGGAAGGGCTGACAGAAGAAGTTATCGGTTACGAAAACGGTGTTCTTGGAGGCGTAGTCAGCGCATTGAATGTGATGTGTTCCAAAGGAGATAATGTGCTGATCCATTCGCCTACATATATCGGATTTACAATGTGTGTAGAAAATAACGGATATAATATCATCCATTCTCCGCTGGTACACGATGAAAACAATATCTGGCGGATGGATTTTGAAGACATGGAACAAAAGATAAAAGAACATCATATCCATGCCGCTATTTTCTGCTCGCCGCATAACCCATGCGGGCGTGTGTGGGAACGATGGGAAATCGAAAAAGCGATGGAGCTGTATAGGAAATATGATGTCTACGTGATCTCGGATGAAATCTGGTCGGATCTTCTGATTGACGGGCATACGCATATCACCACGCAATCGGTCAGTGAGGATGCGCGCAACCGGACAGTCGCATTATACGCGCCGTCAAAGACTTTTAACCTGGCCGGTCTTGTCGGAAGTTACCATATCATCTACAATCGTTGGCTGCGGGAGCGCATAGACAAAGAATCTTCTTTGCCCCATTATAATGACATGAATGTTTTGTCCATGCATGCATTGATCGGGGCTTACACCCAGGAAGGGCATGAATGGGTGGATGAACTGTGTGAGGTATTGGCCGGAAATGTTGATTATGCGTGCCGCTATATACAGGATCATTTTGATGGAGTTCGTGTTTCCAGACCGGAAGGTACTTACATGCTTTTTGCAGACTGTACAGACTGGTGTGAAAAGCACGGGAGTTCGATCGTCGAGATTGAGCAGGCTGCATGGGATGTGGGCGTTGCTGTACAAGATGGAAGAATGTTCCATGGACCATGCCATCTCAGGTTTAATCTGGCACTTCCTCTTTCCCGCGTCAAGAAAGCTTTTGTACGGTTGGATAAATATGTTTTCAACAAATAGTAGGAAGGAGTTTTAAAATGTCAAAGTTAAATGTTGGTGACATTGTTCCGGAATTTACATTCCGTACTCCATTTAAAACGGGGTGTACATTCAAAGAGACACTTTCACAGGTTCAAGGGAAAACGGGAGTGATCTTTCATCGTTTTTACGGGTGCCCTTTAAGCAGATATGATATTTATGAATACGCTTCTGTGTATCAGGATATCCTTTCGAAATCCGGGCAGCTGTTGGTTGTACTGCAGTCTGATCCCACGGTCATCTCATCGGATATCCATCAGGATACGCTTCCTTTTGAGATTATCTGCGATCCGGATCAGATCCTTTACAGGAAGTTTGACGTTCCTTCTGTGGAAGTTATGCCCGGTGATGACGATCTTCCTGTTGTAGAAAAGACAAAAAAAGCGGCTGCGGCAGGTTTCACTCTCGGTGAAAAAGAGGGGAATCCTTTCCAGCTTCCGGCTGTATTTATCATGGACCGCAGCGGACAGCTGACGTACGTACATTACAGCACTTCTTTTGTTGATGTGCCTGACGGCGAGGGACTGCGAAAGCTTTTTGATTAAGTGTTTCTCCGCAAGAGGAAATGAGTCGGGATTTGCAAAAAAGCCGCAATGATATATGAAAGAAGACAGATGGATTCAAAGGGGAGACCGGTCAGTCGGTTTCCCCTTCATCATGTCCGCTGTGACGGTTCACGTCTTGATCTTCACTGTGGCGGCTGTCTGTTCCGTGATCGGTATCGTCTGAGTATGTTCCCACCGTATCATCCCCGGATCCGGTACTCTCTGAATACGCATCGATCAGATCATAGATCTCCCGCATGGTCAGATCACGTATATCATCCAGTGACACAGAGGAATCCAGTTCTTTGAGCATGAGATAAGCGCGGTATTTCCCGAATGATACTCCCGCGTCGTGGGCCTCATTCATCTCTTCCGTATCGCCGGAGTGACAGTGAATATTTTCATGATCGGAAGCACAGGTCTCCACGGTTTCAAATATTTCGCTGTACTGTGTCTCGATATCGCCGGCAACAGTCAGGGACAGGACGGCGTCCTGCTCCAGATAATCTTCAATCGTCTGACTGGAAAGGATCTCCTCCAGCGCGTCATTATAATTCATAAATGTGATATTAAGAGTTTCGGCGAGATTTTCCCCGTCTTCATTATAGCACTCCACAAAGACGATACGGTCAAACCGGTTGATTCCAAGCTCAAGGGAAGGATTGATGTCAATGCTGATATAAGCGGTCGGGGTCAGGAAAATATATGATCCGCCGATAAACAGCAGAATGACCAGACCGGCGGCTGCCGGAACGACCCGCCTGAACAGAGGGGAAAAGGACATTCTGCGGCCGTAAACTTTCTTTGAAAGATATTCTTTTGTACGCTCTTTCAGCCCGTCCTCTGCGTGGATCTGATCAAAAGCCGATTTCCATTTATCACTCATCATCGATCACCCCTTCCAGTCTGACCTTCAGCATCTGCCTGGCGCGTGTAAGAAGCGTATATACGGTATTTACGTTTTTTTTGAGGATACCTGCGATTTCAGCCGCCGTGTAACCTTCGTAATAGTAAAGATAGATCACATCTTTGTATTTCTCGGGCAGAGCAAGGACAGCTTCCAGAAGATCACAATGATCCTCGTTCATCTCCTGAGGCTTTTCGATAAGCTGATCCAGCGGAACGGTCCTGCGCCGGAATACGTTTTTCAGAAAATCTTTACAGGCGTTGACCGTAACTTTTATGATCCATGCTTTCTCGTGCTCCGCACTGTCGAAGGGCGCAGTATGAAGAACATATTTCAGAAATACGGTCTGAAATATGTCTTCCGTGTCGTCATAATTTTTAAGATGGACCATACAGATCCTTCGGACGGTGTCGGCATACTGTTCGATCGCCCGGTCGGTATCTTCTTCGCTGCGCATAACTCTTTCCCCGTTTCTGATTATCTGTGTCCGGTGTGATGACCGGTTTCGTCACAATGATATGCGGAGCCGCTGAGACATCCGGTGCCGGATGTGCTGTGGCTGTTACTGTGGTATGTGCTTTCGCTGTATTGATTATACTCTATGCCGGCCGCGTTATCTACAGTATTCTGACTGTCTGACTGTCCGGAATGACTGAACGCGAATGCCGTGCTTCCCGCGAAAATACTTACAAGAGCTGCCGCGACAATGACTGCTGTTGTTTTTCTCATAATAAATCGCCTCCTATTTAATTGATGTTTTATTAAATTTTATTGTTTTCATAACTAATACGATTCGTCCGGGAAAAATCATTCAATAAATCCGTTAAAACATATCAAAAACTCCCGGATTGTACTGACCGGGATTTCATGCTAAACTAGAACGAGATTTAACGAATATACAAGGAGTATGTTATGCCGGTTTTTGATTTTAACAATTCACCGCAGGATGGAAAAGATCCTGAATGTACCTATGAAATTTTTTATTCCGGTGAGCCGGAGGCTTCCGCCGAACACCCGGTTCTTGTCCTTGACAACAGGGCGGGGAAACTGAAACACCATTCCGGAGGCGTGTTTATTAACCCGATCCGGCGGACCGCTTTTGAATTTAAAAGTGAGGAGGGGACTGTAACCGCGGATATCCTGCGGATTGACGCCCGTTTTGTAAGTCTTTTAAAGTGGCTTGGGGAAAATCATATCAACGTTCGTTTATCGGGAGCGGCGAGAGAGGATGGATACGCCGTGTACAAGATCCGCGAGATCGCGTTTGGCGGCGGAGTGAAGCTTTCCGCCGAGGACGGTTTCCTGCAGTTTATGATCGAGCGTCTTCTGTCAAGCGACGCGCCGTCGGAGGAGGTTCCGGATGAAGATGAGGATGAGACCGGCGACAGCATGAAGCTGACCAGTATCCAGAGTATTACGGATTTTATTACCTGTGCGGGGAGGACACTGCCGGACAATATCCGTCTCTGGGCACGGAGAAATCTGGCGGTCGCTCGTTCTCATGAGGTGTCCGCAGAGGAGCGCCGGCACGCTCAGAGAGCGTTGTCCATTATGATGAATATTCAGTGGAAAGGTAATTACTTTGAGGCGATCGACCCGGAAGAGGCGCGCCGGATCCTGGATGAAGAGCTCTACGGTATGGAGTATGTGAAGCAGAGGATCATCGAGACGATCATACAGATCAACCGTACGCACACGCTTCCGGCTTACGGTCTGCTCCTGATCGGACCGGCGGGAACAGGAAAATCTCAGATCGCCTATGCTGTGGCGCGTATTCTGAAACTTCCGTGGACAAGTCTTGATATGAGTTCCATTAATGACCCGGAGCAGCTTACCGGAAGTTCCAGGATTTATGCCAATGCCAAGCCGGGGATCATTATGGACGCCTTCTCCATGGCAGGGGAATCTAATCTGGTGTTTATAATCAATGAACTTGATAAGGCGGCAACGGGAAAGGGGAACGGAAACCCTGCCGATGTTCTGTTGACGCTGTTGGATAATCTCGGTTTTACAGACAACTATATTGAATGTATGATCCCGACATCAGGCGTGTATCCGATCGCTACAGCCAATGACAAGGATCAGATCAGCGCGCCGCTTATGTCCAGATTTGCCGTGATCGAGATTCCGGACTATACGCCGGAAGAGAAGAAAGTCATTTTCTCAAAATATGCGCTCCCGAAAGTGCTGAAGCGTATCGGCATGAGGGAAGGCGAGTGCGTTCTGACGCCGGAAGGGATAGACGCTGTTATCGAACTGCACAGAGACACGAGCGGAATCCGTGATCTGGAGCAGGCGGCAGAGCATATCGCGGCCAATGCGCTGTATCAGATAGAAGTAAATCGAGTCGCGTCAGTATCCTTTGACGCAGATATGGTAAGGGAATTGCTCGGCTCAGACCGGCGATCCCTTACACAAGCGCGGATCTGAACTGAATGGATAAAAAACGGATATGGGGACGTAGTAAAACCGCGTTTTACTACGTCCCCATATCCGTTTTTTATCCATTTCAGAATACTTCTTTCAGTACATCGGTGACTTTCTTCACCGGAATGATCTCCAGCTTCTTTTTTACTTCTTCGGCAACATCCTCCAGATCTTCCGCATTGTCTTCCGGAATAAAGACTTTTTTGATTCCGGTTCTCTGAGCTGCCATCAGCTTCTCCGGAAGTCCGCCGATGGGCATAACGCCGCCCCGCAGGGAGACTTCTCCTGTCATGGCAATGTCGGTATCCACAGCCTTGCCGGTGATGAGAGAGGCGAGCGCCGTAGCGAGGGTGATGCCGGCGGACGGCCCGTCTTTCGGTACGGCGCCAGCAGGCACATGGATATGCAGGTCGTGATCCTCAAATACTTTACTTTCCTTTGGATACAGAGATTTCACAAGCGTCAGGGCGATCTGGACGGATTCTTTCATCACATCTCCCAGCTTCCCTGTGATCTGGATTTTCCCTTTTCCGTCAGTGAGTTTTGTCTCGATGAAAAGAATTGCGCCGCCTGCGCGCGTCCACGCCAGTCCGGTCACGACTCCCGGCGTCTTTGATGCCAGTTTCCGCTCCGGGTGGATCTGCTTCCTTCCGAGATAATCGGACAGTTTACTCTTCGTGACGGAGATGACACTCCTTTCAGAAATGTCCTTATCGCCTTCAGCAGAGACTTCTTCGCTATTTCGGGCGAATCCTTTTTTCACCAGTTCGACAGCCGCCGATCTGCAGATGGTCTCTATGCATTTCTTCAGATCGCGCACACCGGATTCCATTGTATACTCGTCGATGACCTGACGGAGCGCTCCGTCTGTGATCCTGAGCATGCTCTTTTGGATGCCCATTGTCTCCAGCGCCTTCGGGATCAGGTGCTTCTTGGCGATATGATACTTTTCCACCGCCGTATAACCGGGGAATGAGATCGCTTCCATACGGTTTAACAGAGGCTCGGGGATCGTATCCGTTGTGTTTGCCGTACAGACAAAAAGCACGTTGGACAAATCGTATGGTACATTCATGTAATGATCGGTAAATGTATTGTTCTGCTCGGGGTCAAGAACTTCCAGCAGCGCACTGGCCGGATCGCCGCCATAGTCTTTGGCAAGCTTGTCGACTTCGTCCAGTACTATGACCGGGTTGGATACGCCGCTCCTCTTCATGGCTTCCATGATCCTGCCGGGCATCGCGCCTACGTAAGTCCGGCGGTGCCCGCGGATCTCGGCCTCATCCCGGATACCTCCGAGGCTGATCCGCACGTATTTTCTCCCGAGTGCGCGGGCGATGCTCTGACCGATACTTGTCTTGCCGGTGCCGGGAGCCCCGACAAAGAGAAGGATGGAGCCGTACTGCTTCCGGTTCAGCGCCATGACTGCAAGCTGCTGGATGATGCGTTCTTTTACTTTCTTGAGTCCGTAATGATCTTCCTCCAGTATGTTTTCCGCCTGTTCCAGATCAATGGGAGTGAATTCCGGGGCTTTCCATGACAGGCTGGTCACAAAGTCCAGATAATCATAGAGCAGACCGTATTCGTGACTTTCTTTTCCCTCCTGGCGCATACGGTTGAGCACTTTTTCGGCCTCTCTGCGCGCCTCTTCATTCATTTCGGACTCATGGATCTTCTTTTCGAACTTTCTTACATCAGAAATATTTTCCGGATGCATCTCGTCCAGCTCTTTCTGCAGATAATCGATCTGTTTCTTCAGAGCGGATTCCCGGTAGAGCTGTTCCTGATTTCCTTTCTGCGCTTCCTGAGCTTCGGAAGACACTTTTGCGATCTCCATAAATTCATTGACTGCGCGGCCGATGAGAGTATACTTTTCCCTGACTGAATCTGTTGCAAGGATCCGGTATTTCTCTTCCGGCGTAAGGTTCAGATACTCGGAAAGAGCGGACGCCATGTCATTCATATTTTTGCGCTGCAGGATATATCCCCGCGCCCACAGTCCCCACTGATAACCCTGAACAAACCGGAGCAGGGCGGTGCGCAGTTCGGTAAATTGTGTCTGCTGTTCATCTTCTCCCATATCTTCGACAGGAGGACGCAGTACAAAAGAAACATGGATTTCTCCGTCTTCAACAGACGGATTGCTGATTTCTACGCGGTCAGTGGTGTGTACCTGAAGTACATCTTCTTCGCTGATGCCTTCAATTTTTGCGGAAAGCCCCACAGAATAGAAAGCATCATCGGCGGGAATGCCGTCCATGCTCTCTTTTTTTAAAAAAAGAAACAGAATATCGGAGCCGGCATCCAGCTCATCAGCCCTGTCCGCGAAGAAGTCTTTCTTAAAAAAATAAGTGACGTCAGGTAAGAGAAGTATATTGTAAACAGGTTGTATAAACATAAAAGATCCTCCTTGCCGCAGAAATTCAATATCGATGATGTTAGCACTCGGAAGAGAGGAGTGCTAATCCTATAATATAGAAAATTAGCATAAAACAGGCGGGATGTCAATAAGAGAGTCGGGATTCACGGTTTATTCAATGTGTGTTGGCGGAAAGGTTCTTTCAGAATCAAGAAAGTTTTGAAAATTTACTTGGACGATATGCTTATTCATTTGTTTTTTTACGCAGATCAGCAGGGGTCACACCGTATTTTTCTTTAAAAATTTTGTAAAAGTAACCAATATTGTTGTAACCTACATTCTGCGCTATGTTTTCAATAGGCAACGTAGTCTGCCTGAGACTGTTCACAGCTTCAGCTAGTCGGATTTCCTGCAGATATTCAACATAGGTTTTTCCTGTATTTTCTTTTATCAGTCTGTTAAAATAGTCTTTGTTATAGTGAAATTCATTTGCCAGATCATTAATATGTATGTTGGCATAATTTTTGAACAGATAATTTTGAACGTCTTTAAAAATAACATTGCGCAATTTCTTTTTTTCAGAAGCATTGATTGAAAAATCATATAATTCGGTAAGCAGGATAAAGAGCCGGGCTGTAAATCCACGAAGCAAATAATCGCTGCCGACCTGTCTCTGAGTAGCTTCCATAAGGATGTTTTCAAGTAGTTTGTTTATTTCCGCAGGGTTCCCCTTTGGATGCAGTGAGACGTAATCAAATTCCTTATTCTTTTCAAACATAATAGCACTCAAAAACTGTGTCTTCTGAGAAGTGTGTTCTGAGGAAAACATGATCTCGCGAAAAAAATCATTGGAAACACCTAAAAACAGCACTTCTGAGTCCTCAGTCAACAAACGCTCACAATAATGACTGTGGGAATCAATGAAATAAACGTCATTAGCATGAAAAACAACTTCTTTCCCTTCTATGATCTGTACGAGCTTTCCCTTTAGTACAAAGGTCAGTTCTACATAATTGTGAGTATGAACATTGTTTAACTGTCCGTTGGCAAAGCGGGCCTGGGCCCGACGAAAATTCTTATCCCGCGAGTAATCCACACGCCAGGACAAAAGACCGGATTTCAATGTTTTCCATGTGGTGACAATGATTGGATCGTAAAGGTTCCAGACAGAATTCGACATATCAAATTTTTGTATATCATTGTTGTAAAACAGAAAGTCGTAAGCGGAGTCAACGCTGGATTTCTCATATCGGGGATCAATCTCCAGGATTTTGTTGATTATTGCCTGTATAGACATTTGTCGTCTCCCTTCTTAAAAATATCAGTGATCAGTGCCTGAAATTCCTTACTCAAAAACTGATTCTTATCTTTAACACAATTTTAGGTGGAAGATATATTAAAGTCAAGAAAAAATCCGATTATTATTTGTTGTGAAGCGATCGCGCCTGACGGGGAAATTCCATTATATTAAAAAAAGTCAGTCGGAATAGGTAAATATTCCGCAAAGAAAAAGGACGTTATAGAAAATTGTTGATAAAAATCAAATGATATATAGTGAATACTAACAAAAAGACGTCGAAATAAGAAAAGATATTGTGCACAATATAAATCAAGGAGGTAATGAAAATGTTTGAAAATAGCAAAATTAAACGAAAACTTGTAGTTGGATTAACCTTTTTTGTCATGCTGGCATCGTTAGCAGGTTGTTCAGGAGATACAGATAGTTCCGGGGATACTTCAGAAGGCGGCTCAGATACGTCAGGAGAAGATCTCCCTGTACTCGGCGCTGCGATTTATTCTTCAGGAGATAATTTTAATACATATCTTGCATCAGCAATTGAGAAAAACGCTGCTGACGGATATTTTGAGTGTACGGTTGAAGATGCGCAGAACGACCAGGCTACGATGAATGATCAGGTTGACGCAATGATCGCGAAAGGAGCAAGCGCAATCGCTCTTTCACTGGTTGACATATCCGGGGCGCAGACAATTATACAGAAAGCACAGAATGCAGGCGATATCCCGGTCATTTTTTTCAATAAAGAAGTTACGGATACAGAGGTTCTGGCATCGTATGACAACTGTTATCAGGTGCTTTCCACAGCGGGCGGCTATGGTGCGGATATTCAGGCTGAACAGATTGTGGAGGCGTTTAATGACACAAGCGGAGATATTACAATTGACAAAAATGGAGATGGAGTCCTGCAGTATGTTATGCTTATGGGTTCGTCCGATCACACAGCTACAATTCCACGCGCCGACGCGATCAGAAGCGGGCTGGACGCAGCAGGAGTAGAATATGAAGAACTTGAATGTGACTATGGCGACTGGGATACTGCAACAGCAAAAGAGAAAATGGATGCCTGGGTATCTAAATATGGAGATGAGATAGAATTTGTCATATGTGCAAACGATGCGATGGCGATCGGTGCGTTGCAGTCTGTAGAAGCTGCCGGATTTAATACAGATGGATTTGAATCTGAGCAATATATTCCGATCGCCGGGATTGATGCTTTGCCTGATACATTGAATTATATTGAATCAGGTGAAATTTTCTGCTCTGTCCTTCAGGATTCTGCTACGCAGGGGGAACTGGTTGTAAAAGTCGCGGCCAATCTTGTAGATGGTAAGGAGCCGTTGGATGGACTTGACGGGTATGAACTGGAAGAAGATGCAAAGGCGATCAGAGTTCCGTACAAAGCGATCGATCGTTCAAATACGGCAGAAGCGGCAGAGGGATATCAGGAGTAACGATGTATTGCCAAGGGGAATGATTGTATGACAGAACAATATTTATTGGAAATGAACCATATTACGAAAAGGTTTGGAAAAGTTACAGCACTCTCAGATGGAAATCTGAGAGTGCGCCCCGGAACAGTCCACGCATTAATGGGAGAAAACGGAGCGGGCAAGTCAACACTTATGAAATGTCTCTTCGGGATTTATCATAAAGACGGAGGGGAGATCTTTCTGGACGGCAAGGAGGTAAACTTTTCCGACTCGGCCGATGCGCTTGCGCATAACGTGTCGATGGTGCATCAGGAACTGAATCAGGTACTGTATCAGAATGTTATGGAAAATATGTGGCTGGGTCGTTATCCTCTCAAACATGGCCTGGTTGACGAAAAGACCATGTATGAAAATACAAAAGAAATATTTAATGATTTTGATATTACTGTTGATCCTAAAGTAGAAGTAGGATCTCTTCAGGTGGCACAGAAACAGATGATAGAAATCGCGAAAGCGATTTCTTATGATTCGAAAATACTGGTTTTGGATGAACCTACATCCTCTCTTACTGAAAAAGAAGTAGAGCATTTATTCCAGATGCTAAAACGTATTCTGGAAAGGAATATCGGAATTATCTTCATTACACATAAGATGGATGAGGTTATGCGGATTGCCGATGACGTGACTGTTATGAGAGACGGTTATTGGATTGCGACCAGAAAGACAAGCGAAATTACTGAAAAGGAAATTATCAGTATGATGGTAGGGCGGGAAATGACCGAAATGTTTCCAGAACACACGGCTAAGCCGGGGGAAGTTATGCTAAAAGCCGAACATCTGGGAACAAAAAATTCGGCATTCAGCGATGTAAGTTTTGAACTGCACAGCGGTGAAATCCTGGGTATAGCGGGACTTGTGGGATCTATGAGGACAGAGCTCCTTGAAACGCTGTTCGGCAGCAGGGCTCAAGGCTCAGGGGAGATTTATTTCAAGGGAGAACCTGTAAGATTCAGACGGGAGATGGATGCCATTGCAAAAGGATTCGCCATGGTTACGGAAGAGCGCCGTTTTAACGGTATTTATGCTGAAATGGGCGTTGACTTTAATATGACAATTTCAAACCTGCAAAAATACTGTAAGCACGGACTTCTTTCTAATACTCGGATGAAAGAAGATATTGAAAAAATGGTGGACGCAATGTCTATAAAATTAGAGAGCATTTCAACACCGATCAAAAATCTTTCAGGAGGAAATCAACAGAAAGTAATTTTGTCAAGATGGCTGCTTACAGATCCGGAAATCCTTCTTTTGGATGAGCCGACAAGAGGAATCGACGTAGGAGCAAAATATGAGATCTACAAACTGATCAATGAATTGGCGGCAGAGGGAAAGGCTATTGTAGTTGTCAGTTCGGAGATGCCGGAACTATTTGGGATATGTGACAGGATTCTTGTGATGAGCAATGGGCATCAGTCAGGAATTTTTGACGTGAAAGAGGCTACGCAGGAAGATGTTATGACTGCGGCAGCTAAATATGTGTAAGAAGGAAGTGGCAGGGATGGAGAATAAAAAAGAGGCATTTCGAATGTCTGATATAAAAAAAGCTATATTTGATCACGCAATATATGTAGTACTCGTGATTCTGCTCGTGTTGGTTGTAATATTGGAACCGCGTTTTTTGAGCCTGCAGAATTTTCAGAATCTGCTGGCGCAGTCTTCAACAAAGATTATCATTGCGATAGGAGCGGGAATGATACTTGTAGTACAGGGGGTTGACCTTTCGGCAGGAAGAGCGGTCGGTCTGGCATGTGTAGTATCAGCTTCGCTGATGCAGACGGTCGACTATGCTTACCGAATGTATCCGAATCTGCCGGATCTGCCGCTGATAGTTCCTTTTGCTGTTTGTATAGCAATGCTTGCAATTGTCGGTTTGTTTGTAGGGGTTATAGTTGCATATTTTCATGTGCCGCCGTTTATTGCGACATTAGGCGTCCAACTGTTGCTGTTTGGACTGACATCAATTTACTACTCGTCACAGCCTTCAGGCCCTCAGCCATATGGTGGGATCAAAAGCTCGATCACAGGGCTGTCGAATGGCGCGTTGGAGATTGGATCTGTGAGAATTCCTTATCTGACGATCATTGCGCTGGTTATAGCGGTAGGCATGTGGATCGTGTGGAATAAAACCAGATTCGGAAAGTACATGTTCGCGGTAGGCGGTAATCCCGAAGCTGCTAAAGTTTCAGGCGTACATGTAAAAAAGACGTTGCTCGGTGTGTATTGCTCGGCATTTGTTCTTTATGCTATTGCGGCGGTATTGGAAGTGGGACGCATCGGCTCTGCGGCGAACGGAACCGGTGAAGGATATGAGATGGATGCAGTTGCGGCATGCGTTGTAGGAGGCGTGTCTCTTTCAGGCGGCGTAGGAACAATCCCGGGTGTCGTGGTCGGAGTGCTAATGTTTACGGTCATCAATTACGGGATGTCATTTGTAGGAGTCAATATGTACTGGCAGTATATTGTAAAAGGGGCGATCATCCTGCTGGCAGTTATTCTGGATATGAGAAAATACACAAAAAAGAATTAGAAAATAAGAGGTAAAAGATATGCGGGAAATAGTAGAAAGAACACCATTGACAGAAAATTGTTCAAAAGAAGATATATGTGCATTTGTTGAATCAGTGATATCAGAGCTTACTACAGAAGAAAAAATAGGTATTATGTCCGGGCAGATTACGGAAAAAAAACTACTGGATGACCTGTTTGTGATCGAACATTATAATGTGGAACCATATCCGACTTTGGAAGTTAAAAGACTTGGTCTGCCAAATGTCAGATTTGTGGATGGACCCAGGGGTGTTGTTGCCGGAAGCGCTAGCTGCTTCCCTGTATCTATTGCGAGAGGCGCGACTTTCGACAGAGAGCTTGAGGAAGAGATAGGAAAATGCATCGGCGCGGAAGTCCGTGCAGAAGGCGGGAACTATTACGGGGGCGTATGCATTAATCTTCTACGGAACCCCAGATGGGGGAGAGCCCAGGAGTGTTACGGAGAGGATCAGTATCATCTGGGTGAGATGGGAGCCGCGCTTACCAGAGGCGTCCAGAGTCAGAACGTTATGGCGTGTGTAAAGCATTTTGCGCTCAACAGTATTGAGAATGCAAGATTTAAAGCAAATGTTCAGGTGGATATGAGGACGCTTCAGGAAGTATATCTGCCGCATTTCAAAAGATGTATCGAGGAAGGCGCGGCTTCCGTAATGTGCGCGTACAATGCGGTGCTGGGGAAACATGCGTCTGAGAGCAGCCTGCTGTTACGAGACATACTGCGTGATCAGTGGGGCTTCGAAGGATTTACACTTTCGGATTTCTTATGGGCGGTTTATGATGGTGTGGCGTCTGTTAAAGCAGGAATGAATATTGAAATGCCGTGTGTTGCGCATTATGCGGAAGATATTCCGAAAGCCCTTGAAGACGGCAGATTGGAGCAGGAGGATCTGAACGAAGCGGTACGATATATTTTGAGGACAACGCTTTATTATGAAACGAGAAAAGATCCCCGCAGCTACGGACCGGAAGTGCTTGCGTGTCCGGAGCATATAAAAGTAGCGAGACGTGCGGCGGAAGAATCTATGGTACTTCTGAAAAATGAAAATAACATACTGCCTTTTAACAAGACGGAGACGAAAAAGATCGTTGTCCTGGGAGCACTCGGAGATACGGAGAACATTGGGGATCATGGCTCTTCTAAGGTACATCCGTATTATACGGTCACACCGTTCCGCGGTCTGATGAAGGCAATGCCATGCGCTGAAATCCTGTACAATGACGGCAAAGATATAGAAAAAGCAAGTAAACTTGCTCAGGAGGCGGACGCAGTTGTTATCGTAGCCGGATATATTCACAGTGATGAAGGAGAATATCTGTCCGACCGTGCGGATGTCGCGGAAGGAGAGATGGGAGGAGACAGAGTCAGCATGCGTTTGCACAGCCGGGATGTGGATCTGATCCACGGCCTGAAAGGCGTAAATCCGAATACAGTTGTATCCATTATCGGTTCCAGTGCGATCCTTATTGATGAATGGGAAAAAGATGTGCCTGCAATCCTGTTTTCTTTCTATTCAGGCATGGAAGGCGGAAACGCGCTTGCGGATATTCTGTTCGGAGATGTGTGTCCGAGCGGCAAACTTCCGTATACAGTTGCAAAGACGGAAGAGGATTATCCGTTTTTCGATCCTGACTGCACAGAGATCACATACGAATATTATCACGGATACTGCAAGATGGATAAGGAAAAGAAAGAAGTGGCATATCCGTTCGGGTATGGTCTGTCCTATACGGAGTTTAACATTGGAAAGCCGGAACTTGCGATTTGTAATGATACAGCGAAAATAACAGTAGATGTTAAAAATACAGGAAAAGTAAAGGGAGCGGATGTAATACAGCTCTATGTCGGATGTGTGGGGAGCGAAGTAGACAGACCTGTGAAGGCACTGCGTGATTTCGCCAGAATAACATTAGAGCCGGGAGAGTGCAAAAAGGTGAGCCTGAGTGTGCGAAAAGACCAGATGGCATATTTTAATGAAAAGATAAATAAATGGAAAACGGAAGATATTCAGTATATTGCATATGTGGGAGATTCCAGCCGGAACAGTGACTTGCAGAAAGTGGAATTCGGATTCTGAGATCAGAGAAGATAACGGAGGAAATTAGATATGAGAATAGGTGCTGACTACTATCCGGAACACTGGGAAAAATCCCGTTGGAAAACAGACTTTAAATTAATGAACAAAGCCAATATAGAGGTTGTCAGGATCGGCGAGTTTGCATGGAGCCTTTATGAACCTCAAGAGGGAGAGTTTCATTTTGAATGGATGGATGAAGCCATTGAGGAACTGCAAAAATATGATATTAAAGTTGTTTTATGTACACCCTCGGCGACACCCCCGAAATGGATGATAGATAAATACCCGGAAATCCTTCAGGAGGATGTTCATGGCTATGTGAAGGCGTTCGGAACAAGAAAGCATTATTGCTTCAACAGTTCAGCCTACCGTGAAAAGTGCCATATCTTGAACCGGAAGATAGCGGAACGATATGGCAAACATCCCGCAGTTGAAGGATGGCAGGTGGATAATGAGCTTGGATGGGCGAACACTACCAGATGCTATTGTAATGAATGCCAGGATACTTTCAGAAAATGGCTTGAGGATAAGTATGGTACTATTGACAACCTGAACAAAAAATACGGCGCAGTAGTATGGAGCCAGATTTATAATAGTTTCGATGAGATCAATATTCCGAAAGCAGGGGCATGTTATGACGTATGCCCTGATACACAGGGGCAAAATCCGGGATTATTACTTGATTATTACCGATTTTCCAGTGATTCAGTAATTGATTTTACACGAGAGACATGCAGGGATATACGCGCATACAGTAAGTATCCGATTACTACAAACATGTTAGACGCAGCGGTTAATTCGGGAACAGGTATCGACTATTTCAAACTGGCGGAAGAACTTGATTTCGCGTCATGGGACAATTACATTGAATTTCAGTGGGGAGTTGCGGAGGATGCGACGGTATCCCGCGATCATGCATTGATCAGAAGTTATAAGAAAAAATCTTTCTGGGTGATGGAACAGCAGGCAGGCGCATGCGGATGGAGCAAAATGGGTCCCGCCCCCACACCTGGAAAGTTGAGACTGTGGACATATTCTGCCGTGGCAAACGGCGCAGATACAGTGATGTTTTTCAGATGGCGGAGCGCGTTATTCGGGCTGGAGGAATATTGGAATGGTATCCTTGGACATGACGGGAAACCGGGCAGACGCTATCAGGAGATTGCGGGAATCGGTCAGGAGATGAAAGAGTTAAGCAAAACATACGGAAAGTTATTGCCGAAGAGCCGCGTAGCGATCGTAAAATCCTTTGATGCCGAATGGAGTCATTCAATCCATCGTCATGTCGAAAATTTCCAGTATGACAATTATGAACTGGAATTTTACAGGGCGTTCTATAAGATGGGAATTC
>CAZJRY010000013.1:0-29708 GCA_964548625.1 uncultured Mediterraneibacter sp. | reverse complement strand
TGCTCTTGCTTCGTCTTCGAGTTTTGCGCTCACAACAACAGCTAATTCATACTTAGTCATGGTTCTTGCACCTCCTTATGGTCTCTGGCCCCCGTCTTTGCACAGGAGCAAGGAATTTATGAAACTGTTCAGATGAAATCCGACAGTATGTCACGTTTATTCATGATACCATAAGGAAATTGAAGTTTCAAGTGTTTTTTTATTTTTGCGCCTTTGCCCATTTGCCCTTTGCAAATAGCGCGGACCGGACTGTTATCAGCCATCCGGCGTCAGTCAAGGGTGATAATCCTTGTACTCACTTTTTCCAGCAGCGCGTCATTATGGCTCACGACCAGCATCCCCAGCTCTCTTCTCCTGCTCTCTTCCAGCAGGAATTCCCATATCTGCGCCTGTGTCACCAGATCCAGCATGGCCGTGACCTCGTCGCACAACAGGATCTTTGTCTCCGGCCGGAGGGCTCTGGCAAGGCAGAATCTCTGCAGTTCTCCGCCGGAGAGTTCCCCCGGATAGCGGTCAAGCCATTCTTTTTCTATATAAAGCTTCTCTATGAGCCGTTCCTCTATATCCCCCGTCTCCGCCATGGTTTCCCTGAGCCTCAGCAGAGGATCCGCTGCCGTCTCTGGATGCTGCCACACCATCTGCACAGGGCAGACGCCGCGGTATTCCGTGACCGGCCTGCCGTCCAGAAGCACTTCGCCCTGCTTCGGACGTTCATATCCTGCCAGCAGTCTGCAGAGCGTCGTCTTTCCCCTGCCGCTGGGTCCTTTGAGTCCGATGCGTTCTCCGGGCAGTATTGTCAGTTCAAACCTGTCGATGAGCGGATTTTTCTCCCGCTTCCGATAATAAAACGTAAGATCATGTGTTTCCAGTATCATGGCTCTGCTCCACTTTTCTCTCCTGCTCTATCGCACTGTTTCTGTTCTCTGTATATGTTCTGAACGTCACCGTATCTCATCGGGATACAGGCACCGTACTTCACCGCCCCGGTATTTCAAAAGAGGGATCTGCTCTTTTGTACGGCAGTCTTCCCCGCACACCGGACACTGTCCGGCATAGGGACAGCCTTTCCTCTCATCTCCGGCATAGGGCTGCGCGCCGCCGGCAGCCCGGAAGCCGTGCCCCGGCATTGCATGCCACAGTGCCCGGGTATATGGATGCCGCAGATTCTCCACGGCGCAAAAGTCTTCTGCCCTTGCCTTCTCTACCGTCTCTCCGGCATAAAAGACCGTCACTTCATCCGCAGCGGAGAGAGCCAGTTCCAGATCATGTGTAATGAACAGAATTCCCGCCCCTTCGTCCGCCAGTTCCCGGAAATGCCCGAGAATACGCTTTGCCGCCCGCGCGTCCAGCCCCGGCGTCGGTTCGTCCGCGATGATAAGCCCCGGTTTCTCCGCCACCGCAGAGGCGATCAGCACCCGCCGCGCCATTCCCCCGGAAAGTTCAAAAGGATACAGTTTCTCTGTCTCCTCTCCCAGTCCGTACCGCTCAAGGGCGGCCCGGCAGCGCTGCTTTGTATCCGGGTCTTTCTTCCCTTTTCTCAACTGCGGCCCCACTTTCATGAGCGGATCAAGATAGGTAACTCCCTGCGGGATCAGGAATATCTCTTTTCCCCGTAACTTCTCCGCCCTCTTTTCCGTCAGTTCCGCTCCTTTATAGCGGATCTCCCCGTTCACATGGCTGTTATAGGGAAGGATTCCGAGTATACTGTGAGCCAGAAGGCTTTTTCCCGACCCGCTCGCCCCCACCACGGCGACGATCCGCCCCGGCTCTATCTCAAGCGACAGATCCTTCACCGCCGCGAGCCGCCTCTTCTGAAAAGCAGCCGAACGCGGACCGTGTTTATATTGTGTGAAATAGACGGATAAATGTTTTATCTGTAATATCGGTTCCATTTCTTCTCCTTAATATCGGCTCCCGCGCCGCAGCTCTCATTCATGCACGCTTGACGGATCGGACAGCCGCCTTACCCGCTCTCCGAGAAGGGCGAATAATACGACTGCCAGAACAAGCGCCAGACCGGGGAACAGGGCAAGCCACCATTTTCCGGTAGTCAGGTACTGCATGCTCTCCGAAAGGATCACCCCGATGGCAGGCTGTTCTGAAGAAAGCCCGAAACCGAGGAACGTCACCCCGGACTCATGCAGGATCGCATGGGGGAACAAAAGGATCAGGCCTGTAAGGAACTGCGGAAACAGATGGGGCAGCATATGGCGTTTCACAATCTGCAGTTTCGATACGCCCATTTTCTCCGCCACAAGGATATACGGCGCCTGCCGGAGCTGCAGCAGCTCTCCCCTGATCACTCTTGCCAGCGACGGCCAGTGACTTAAGGCCACTCCCGCCACGACCCCGGTAAATCCTCTCCCGCATGCCAGCGAGATCAGCATGACAAGCAGGATATGAGGGATTCCCATCACAAGGTCGGTACACCACGAGATCACTCCATCCGCCTTCCTGCCGAGTGCCACTGACGCTGTGCCGAGAAGCACCGCCACCGCCGCGCTGACCGCCGCTGTCAGGATACCGATCCGGATACTCAGAGACAGCCCCGACAATGTGCGTGCCAGCATGTCCCGCCCCATCCAGTCCGTACCGAAAAGATGCTGCAGGCAGGGACTCAGGTTTCGTCTGGAAAAGTCCGTCTCCACGGCATACTCTTCTGTCAGGATCCCCGCGACCGTCACAACGGCGAGCAGCACAGCCGCCGCGAGCAGAAATACTGCCGTCCGGATCCTCTGATTCATTTCCGCCCGGCTGTTCCCGACCGCTCCTGTCCGTTCTTCTCCCGATCCCGTGCTTTTCATTGTCATGCCTTTCAACCTCCTGCCGCCCCCTTCCGGATCTTCGGGTCGATCACGCCATAGAGAATATCTGCGATCAGATTTCCGGCAAACACGATCGCCGCCGTGACGATCGTGATCCCCAGAAGAAGGGGCAGATCGCTCCCAAGTCCTGCCGTGACCGCCGCCTGCCCGAGTCCCGGATAAGAGAATACCTGTTCCACCAGAACAGAGCCGCCGATGATCTCACTGACAGACGCGAACTGAAGTGTGATCGCCGGGAGCGCCACATTACGCAGTCCGTGGCGCAGGATAACGGATATTTCCGATTCTCCCCGCGCCCGGGCGAAGATCACATAATCCGACTCCAGCACATCGATCATCTTCTCTCTCGTATGGAGCGCGATATTCGCAACACCGGTAATACTTAAGGTCAGCGCGGGAAGTATGGTATGGCGCAGCCGGTCCGCGACAGTGACTGCCGCCGCGTCCGTCCCGGCGGGCACCGAAAAACCGATCGGCAGCCACCCCAGCCATACGGCAAAGATCAGGAGCAGCAGGATTGCCAGCCAGAAAGCCGGAGTACTGGAGATCAGAAGGCAGTATCCCCTGATCAGCCGGTCCGCCCATCTGCCGCGGCACGCTCCCGCCGCCATCCCCATCATCAGGCCGAGCACGCCGGAGATCACCCATGCGGACAGCAGCAGCCCGAAAGAACCCGCAAGACGCCGGCCGATGACGGAGAGCACAGGCTGACGATAGAGAAGAGACGTGCCGAAATCACCTTTCAGCACATCAGAGAGCCACCCAAGATATCTGGTAAGAGGAGGGGTATCCGTTCCCCAGTATGCCTCCAGTTTTTCGATCTGCTCCGCGCTCATGGTTCCCAGCGCCGCCTGTCCCACATTCGTCTGAAGAGGATCAAGAGGCGACGCACACATCAGAAGAAATGTGACGATACTGACTCCCAGAAGGAGCAGCGCCATACGGATTAATTTTTTACCTGCAAACCAAAGACAATGCTTCAAGATCGATCATCCTTCCCAACTCCACTGATCTACATTATTAACGACCGACCATCCGTATCCGTGAGGATGGATCTTCTGCTCCGCCACATTCAGACCGTCTCTCACCCAGTAGAGATGATCGATGTTGACGAGCCATACCCACGGAATATCTCCGTCCTGTGTCACCCCCGTTGTCCCGTCCCACTGCGCCTGCTGCCACAGCGTATAGGACTCTTCCAGATCATTTGTGGCGAGAGCCTGATCCATGTACGCGTCCACGGTGCTGTTGGAGTACGGCGAATATTCCGCCGAATCGGTTCCGTCCGCCGTGTGATAAATATTGTAGAGTTCCATCGGAGTATAAGCTCCCCAGCCCCAGATCAGCGGATCCGAAAGCGCGCGGTCGTACGCCGTATCCCATCCCACTCCCTCAAGGCTGCAGGATATTCCCAGCTCTTCGAGCTGATCCGCGAAATCCGCGGCCAGCGCCTGACGGACCGAGTCTCCGGAAGCATAAAGCAGGTTTAATTCTGCTTTTACACCGTCTTTCTCCCGGACGCCGTCATCCCCCATGATCCATCCCGCCTCGTCCAGCAGCGCCGCCGCCTCTTCAGGATCATACGACACCTCAGAGGCTTCATTGTACCACGGAAGCCGGTCACAGACACTGTAAGCCGGACTTCCGTATCCGTTTAATACATTGTCGATCATTTCCTGCCGGTCGATGCCGATATTGACGGCGCGGCGGACCAGCACATCGGAGGTAAGATCATTTCCTGCCGCGCGGCCTTCCGAGTCCGTACTCTCTTCCACAGCCGGAAGATTAAATCCTCTGTTATCTACGCTTGCGTATGCAACGAGATCATATCCGTCGATCTCCTGATCCGAATAGGTGGCGGATGTATACGCCAGATCCGCTTCTCCTGCCCGTACCGCAAGAAATGCCGCGTCTTCTTCCATGAACAGGATCGTAATCTGTTCTATCCGGGGCGTTTCACCGTAATAATCCGGATTCGCCTCAAGGATGACCTGCTGCCCCCTGTCCCACTGTTTCATGATATACCTTCCCGAACCAATGGGATCCGAACCGTAAGTGGCGCTGTCGTAAGCATGCTCGGGCAGGATCCCCACGACCGACATAGTATACGGCCAGATAGAAAACGGACGTGTCATATGAAATACAACCGTCGTCTCATCTGCCGCTTCCGCATGATCTAACATGGTAAGATCATTGACCGAACTGGTTTCTTTTACCGTATTATATGTAAATGCCACATCCTCCGCGGTCAGCGGTTCCCCATCGGTAAACTTCACGTCGCCGCGGATCGTCACTGTCCATGTCAGTCCGTCCTCGCTGACCGTGTAATCTGTCGCCAGATCATACCCGATCGTCAGATCTGTGTTTGTCACTGTGAGCGTACTCTGGATCAGCGGCTCATGGACATGCTCTCCGGCGCCCCAGCCATAAGCCGGATCGAATCCCGCCTCGGGTTCGGAATCGGGATCCATGACAATGACAACGGAAGAGTCCGACATCCTTTGCTGTACCGCCGAATGAACGTCCGCATCATCCCCCCGGCACCCCGCAAGTACCGGCACTGTCAGGGCAAACAGGAGTAAAAAGGACATGCATCGCTTTCTCATTCCAGCTCTCCTCTCTGCCCTGTCCCGGCGCTCCGCCCGTTTCTGAGCGCAAGCACCTGTTCATACGCTTCTCTGTAAGACAGCCCCGCCTTTTCCGCATATGCGGCCGCATCTTCATACTCCGGTTTTCCATGTCTGATCCCAAAACCTTCCGCCGTCTTGATACGCACTTCTCCGAACTCTGTCTGTATCGTTTCAGTGCCGGGCGCAAGGAAATATTTCTCGCAGACACGCACTCTGACTCCGTTAGTCGTCGTTTCCCTCATAATATTCTGCGCGGTCTCATTGATCCGGTCCGTCCGGCAGAGCACTGTGAGTTCCCATCCCGGACGGCCTTTCTTCATGGTGCCTGCCAGCGTGTACGCGTCCAGCGCGCCGGTTCCTATCAGTTTTGAAGCTGCGAACGCAAGGGCTTCCGGCGTCATATCGTCAATATTGCACACCAGCTCCGCAATACGGCCGTTTCCCGGAACCGTTTCCATGGACTGTCCTCCTGACGCTTCCATTTCCGCCACATCTTTCTTCGTCTGCGTTTCCCCCAGAAATGCCCTCACACAGTTTGCCTGTTCGAATTCTTTCGTTCCCACACCGATGCCCACGCTTGTTTTTGTCATGACCGGCATATCTCCGAACCTGTCCGCGAAATGCACAAGCAGCGCCGCGCCTGTAGGCGTACACAGTTCGCCCCGGATACTGCCCCCGTACATCGGCGCACCGGCCAGAAGATTTGCCGTGGCAGGCGCCGGAACCGGCATGATCCCGTGGGCGCAGCGCACAGTCCCGCTTCCCACATGGACGGGAGATACCACAACGCGCTCCGGCTTCAGCAGATACATGGCATAGCATACTCCCGCAACATCCGCCACCGCGTCCAGCGCGCCCACCTCATGGAAATGCACCTGCTCCACCGGACAACCGTGAGCCTTCGCCTCAGCGGCCGCGATCGCGTCGTAAACCTGTCCCGCATTGCCGCGCACCTCCTCCGGCAGATCCAGCCCGCCGATCAGCTCCGCAACATGCAGGGGATCCGCATGGTGATGATCTCCATGTATTTCCTCATGGCCATGCCCGTGATGGCCGGGGTGCGGTTCCCCATGTTCGGGGCCGTGATGGTCCGCATGCAGTTCGGCATGCTCATGTCCGCGGCGGTCTGCGTGCGCCCCGGCATGCTCTTCTCCCGGCTCATGTTCTTCCTCCCCGTACACAGTCACTTGCATATGTGTGCCGGATATGCCGCATGTACTGCTCTTACGGGGTGTAATCCTGACGCCGGGCAGCCCCGGTCCGTTCATACGTTTCAGGAACTCTTCCTTCTGCTCCTCATTCATCAGCTCATATAAAGCAGACATGAGCATATCGCCCGCCGCCCCCATATTGCACTCTATATAAAGTGTCCTCATATATCCCGGTCCTCCTTTAGTCCTTCCATCTGGTTGATCATGCTTGCCAGGTATCCCGCTCCGAATCCGTTATCTATATTCACTACACTGCAGCCGGACGCGCAGGAATTGAGCATGGACAGGAGAGCCGACAGCCCCCCGAAGCTCGCCCCGTATCCCACGCTTGTGGGTACCGCGATCACCGGGCAGTCCGCCAGCCCGCCGATCACCGAGGCGAGCGCTCCTTCCATCCCCGCCACTGCCACAATACAGCGGGCGCTCATGAGAGGATCCAGATTCGAGAGCAGACGGTGAATTCCGGCCACTCCCACGTCATAGAGACGTGTAACCTTGTTTCCCATTGTCTCGGCAGTCAGGGCGGCTTCTTCCGCAACCGGGATGTCGCTCGTGCCTCCGGTAGCGATCACAATACTGCCGCGGCGCGTCTGTTCCCGGGGATACGCGACGGCGAGTTTCGGAAGAGGATGATACTCTGCCGGAACCGCCTCGCACAAAATATCCGCAGCCTCCTGCCCGATCCGCGTGACAAGTATGTTCCTGCCGCCCCGTTCTCCCATGGCAGCGACGATCCCGCGGATCTGTTCCGGTGTCTTCCCTGCGCCGTAGATCACCTCGGGCGCCCCCTGCCGGATACTCCTGTGGTGATCGATCTTTGCATAATCCAGATCCTCAAAAGGTTCCTCTTTTAAATTCAGGAGCGCATCCTCCGGTAAAGTCGTCCCGGCCGCCACGCTCCGCAGCAGTTGAAGAATATCGTGTTTATTATCCATACTGAATGCTCCTTATCCTCTGACTATATCCCATATGACCTCTTTATATGGATCTGCTCTTCCGCCGGCCCGACCGCGCTCAGTCCGACGGATTTCTTTCTTCCAGATCAAGAAGTACCGCCGAAAACAGACGGCTCAGCTTTTCATATATCTGTTTTCGCTTTTCGACCGCAAGCTGCATCTGCTCTCCCGTGACCCGGATCCGCGCCCCGTCCCCGTACAGACGCACACGGAAATCTCGGAATCCCAGTTCGCCCATCGCATTCTCCGCCTGCTCTGCCCGTTCCAGATTCTCCGTTGTGACAGGAGTCCCCAAAGGGATCCTCGTCGCCAGACAGGCATATGCCGGCTTATTCCATGTAAAAAGTCCCGCTTTTTTCGACCCTTCTCTTACCTGCGCTTTTGTAATGCCGCATTCCCTCAGGGGCGAGCGGACTTCCAGTTCTCTCAGCGCCCGCATGCCCGGCCGGCCGGCCGCGTCATCCGACGCATTCGTTCCGTCCAGAAGGACAGGATAACCGTCCCGGCGGGCCGCTTCCCACAGTCGCGTGAAAATCGCCCGCTTACAGTAATAACAGCGCTCCGGTCCGTTTGCCGCCGCTTCGGGAACAGAAAGGATATCCATGTCCACTACGGTCATAGGAATATCCAGTTCTTTCGCCAGACGCCGCGCGTCTTCAAGCTCAAACTCAGGCTGGAAAACAGTCCTGACATAGTAGGCATGAACATCACAGCCATACTTCTTTGCCTCCCGGAGGACGAACGCCGAGTCTGTTCCGCCGGAAAACGCGGCCGCCGCTTTTGGCACCTGTTCAAAAAATTCTTTCAATATCATACCGTCACCCCCGCTTTCAGCGAAAAAAGAAAGTATCCGCTCTCTTCCCGAAAGCAGATACCTTCCTGATATCTCATACACACAAAATATATCCGATGTCACAAAACGTCTGCAGCGCACTGACGGTTCTGCGAATCAGTCACAGCGGCTTCTGCCGCTTACGCCGGCTTCCTGCCGTTACGTTTTTCATCGGTTTATCGGATCTCCTGTATAAAGCGCGCCAATGTTTCCACTGCATTCTGTACTTTTTTTCCCATGGGCATGTCAGAAACGCCCACAACAATATTATCACAGAGATTCACGGGAATCAAGATTCTCTTTGCGCTGCTCTGTCCTGCCGCCACGGCCATGCGCGGGGTGATCTCTCCCAGCATGGAATCCGCGATCACGATTCCCACCGGTCCCATGATCACATCTGCTTTCCCCGCCGCTACGACCACGGAATTCTCCCCGGTAGCCGCCTGATCCGCCCCGGCTCTCAGCATCGCGTTCGCGGCCGCACTGTTCGTCCCCACGGCCAGCACCTCGATATTCCGATCGTATTCTTTCACGGCGCTCACAAGCTGCCTCCCCAGACCGCCGCCCTGTCCGTCAATGATCAGGACTTTCATCACATCATCTCCCATACTTTCCTGTCAATCGGCAGCTCCGTCCCGCTGCTCCTTTTTCGTGATCTGCCTTGTATTCTTCTCTACCAGTTTTCTCGATACCATGATCTGATGTCCGCATCCCATGCATTTCAGCCGGAAATCCGCTCCCGTCCGAAGGACCTCCCACTCATGGCTCCCGCAGGGATGAGGCTTTTTCATCCTGATGATATCGCCTGTGTCAAATCTGTCCGCCATATTTATCCCCCTTTCCGCCCTGCACGATCCATGTAAGATCACCGCGCAGGATATATTTTTACAGACTGTCAGTCAACCGCAGTCAGCACGCCCTGCAGCAGGAAACGCTCATCCTGCTGATCACCCGTACAGGTAGAGAGACTTACGATCTGTGACTGCGCATTTACTTCCACATCCACCTGATAATTGGAGGATTCCCGGCAGAGTTCTATGTACTCCTCGAACTCTTCGTCCGAATCAAATTCAATATCATAATTATCTGCCAGCGCGTTCACAACGCCCGCTGAAAATACGGTATAAGTCCTCACGCTTCCGTCCGGCGTATAAATGTAGAAATCCGGATGTTCCTGACAGAACTCTTCGTCCTCATACAGGTGCAGCCTGGAGAACATCTCCGGACTTACATTGAGACGATGCCCGTAAATGATCGTATTTCTGTCTGAAAAATCGCTGCTGTTCCTCATGTCCATGAAGATCGCGCCCAGTTTATTGTCATTCTCCGCAAATGTCTTTGTGAGATACTCATTATTATCCGAGCTCTTTACTACAGGATAATTAATGATCGACGGCTCATCAAACCTGATCCATGCGACCGTATCCGGATTGATCTCCAGAAGCGCGTCAAAATCTACAGAAAAACCTGTACCGTCTTCGTCCGCCGTAATAGCCAGATCCTGAATCTCATCATATTCCTTCCCGCCGGTATAGTACGGTACCAGCATCAGCACAAGCTGATAGAGGGAGAATACAAACACACAGACCGCCGCAATGAGGATCGTACCGGAAAGGATATCAAATGCTGTTCTTTTCCGCTGTACTTTACCCGCTTCTCCACGGCGTCCGCCCCGTCTGCCGCGTGTGCGCCGTCTTCGCCTGACACCCGCGGACTTCTTCTCTCTGTCTGTTCCCATTTAGCAAATCCTTTCCCTCACTAAAAGCCGAGATTCTCATCCACAAGGATGATCTTAAAACGCTTCGGTATCCTGCTGAATCTTGTCACCATGATCTGGCAGCAGATGCAGTCCGGGCTCTTACAGTCAGCGCAGCTCCCATTCTTCACGCATGGCGTATCGATGCCGAATCTCTGCGTATTGATCGGCGCCGCCTCATTTCTCGCCCTGTGCATTGCGTCCTCTTCCGTCTTGACGATCTTATTCATCCCCACAATGAGAAGGACATTTTTCGGACCGAACGCATAAGCTGCCACACGGTTCGCGTTTCCGTCGATATTTACGAATACGCCGTCTTCGCTCATGGCATTGACGCTTCCGAGGAACCAGTCGCATGTAAATGCTTTCAGCGCAATCTCCTGTTTTTCCTCCGGCGCCGAAGCCTTATCCCTGTCGTAAAACACATAGTTTCCCGCGTTGATGGCGTCAATCAGCCCTACTTCCCGGACGGACGCCGAACCTCCCATATTGATCGTACTCCCTTCCGCGATCAGCTCCAGAGCCTTCTCGACGGCCGCTTCCCTGTCAGCCGCATAGTAAGCTTCCATGTTCCTCGACTCAAGCGCCTTGACGACACGTTTTCCGAGGGCTTCATTTCTCATCTGTCTTACATCCATCACAATGACCTCGCTTTCCTGTAATAAAACGCCATAATCATATACAATATAACATACCGCAGACAATGCTGCTTCGGAGATTCCCGGATGATCAGGTGTGACGTTTTATCGTCTCTTTCAGAATGTATTTCTTATCATTATACCGTTCTACGATATAATCATTCGCTTTCTTCTCCATTTCATCCGGCAGCGGCTCCAGCACTGCGTCTTCGCCGTATTTCCGCTTCAGTGCGCGTTCCAGAAGATAATCACACACATGAGGGTTCTTCGGCAGGAGCGGTCCGTGCAGATAGGTGGCAATCACATTTTTATATACAACGCCCTCATATCCGGATTTCCCGGTATTTCCGAAACCGTAGGCCACCTTCCCGAAAGGCGTGTGATTCCCGATCTCCGTGCGTCCTCCGTGATTTTCGAACCCGACTACCGAGCGGTCAAACAGCGGACTGTCCAGCACGATATCCCGGATCAGGCGCTCCGGTTCCCAGTCCGTCGTAATATCCAACACACCCAGACCCTCTATCGTCTTTTTGTCTGTTTTATAGTACTTTCCAAGGAGCTGGTATCCTCCGCACACTGCCAGCACAACGCCGCCGTCCTCCACATAATTTCTGAAATCGTGTTTGATATCCTGCAGAAACCCGCAGACCAGTTCCTGCTCTCTGTCGGAGCCGCCCCCGAGCAGAACGATGTCGAGCTTCGTAAAGTCGATCTCATCTCCCGACAGGAACGGGATCACTTCTGCTTCGATCCCGCGCCATTCAAGACGTTTGCGGAAGCACTGGATGTTTCCTCTGTCGCCGTACAGGTTCAAAAGATCCGGGTATAAATGTCCGATGGTCAGTTTCATCACTCTGCCGCGCCTCCTCTCTCCAGTTCTGTGAGCATATGATTGGTCCGGTACAGGCCGGAATAATTCACGATCACATACAGGTTCTTCGTGCCGTTCTTCGCGCAGTCTGCCACGACCGCTTTCAGATCCGTTATCGTCTCACAGGGGATATCCTCGTATTTCAGGCGGAGCCCCATATCATACCGGCGTGTGCCCGCCGTAATGATCCTCTGGGCATTGCTGCCGGCAAGATACTGGAAGTCCACGTCCCACAGCCATGAGATATCCCTGCCGTCCTGCGCCGTGTCATTGATCTGGATGATAATATCTTTCGGCTTCTCATCTTTAAGTACAAGTGAAATCTTCTGCTGGAACCCGATCGGATTCTTCGCCAGATGAAGCTGTACCCTTGCCCCGTCGATATTGAAAATACTCTCTCTGTTATTGCCGTAGTCAAAGGCCTCGATCATCTCTTTGAATCCGACATATCCTGCCTCCATCGTCTTCAGTGCTGTATAGGCCGAAAGCGTGTTGTAGACATTGTATGGCGTGCGCGCAGTAGAATCGATGTGCATTCCGTCAAGATCAAAAGAATACACTTCGTCATGAAGCTCGATATCCTGCGCCGTGTAATCCGGTTCCGGCCGCTCCCAGCCGCAGTTCGGGCAGTGATAGATGCCAAGCTGTCCGTAATGGAAGAATTCATATTCCAGCTTTTTCCCGCATTTGCGGCAGAAAATGCTCTCACGTATCTCAGAGCGTGAAATGTCGTCAAAGATCTGTTCGCTGATCCCGCATGTCACAAACTTATTCCCGCTCTCTTCCGCAAGAGAGTATGACAGAATATCATCGCAGTTAATGATCAGCGTTGTATCCGGAACACTCTTCACCGCGGTCAGCAGTTTATTATAGGTAATGTCCACTTCACCGAAACGGTCCAGCTGATCCCTGGAAATATTGGTGAGCAGCGCACAGTCGGGCTTAAGCTTCGGAAGCACGCCTACTGAAGAGATTTCATCCACCTCGATGCAGGCAAAATCCGCATCCAGTCTTCCTTTCCTGTCTGTAGCCAGGACAAATGCCGAGATGATACCGTTGAGCATATTTGCCCCGGTCCGGTTGATGATCACTTTATTCCCCTCGGACTCCAGCGCTCTGCACAGGATCGCATTGGTCGTCGTCTTCCCGTTTGTTCCCATGGTAACGATGATCTTTTCCCTGACCTGTTCCGCCATCGCGTTTAAAATACCGGGATCGATCCGGCGCGCCACATATCCCGGAAGGGTAACCCCGCTTCCTCTTTTCATCTTTTTGATCAGAATGCTCGTCAGTTTCGCGGCTCTGATCGCTAATTTACTTCTCAATCTCATTATTTATACCAACTCTTTTGTCTTTTTTTCTCTCAGTCCGGCCATCGGGGAGGATTCAAAACAAGCACAAAGTGCGGTTTTACGAACGTCGCGGCCAAACTGTCACAGTGTTTCCCATGGGGGATATTATACGTGAAATCCTGCTCAATGGCAAGGGGCGCATTCCCTCTGTATGTGTCAAGTAATCATTGGCCTCTGGTATTTCAGCAGTTCGTCTATCGCGTACGCCACACCGAACTCTGCATTGGACTTCGTAATATACTTTGCCGCGCTCTTTACCTCAGGATCTGCATTTGCCATGGCCACCGTCGCGCCGAAATCCATCGCTATCATCGAGAGATCATTCAAGCTGTCTCCCAGCACCATTACCTCATCCATCGTATACCCGAGGGACTCAATGTACTCTTTGAGCACCGGTCCCTTCTGCGCTTTGACGTCCGTGATCTCCAGATTCGTCGGAAAAGAGGACGCCACCGCAATATCCTTATTTTTCTCCAGCCGGCTCTTCAGTTTATCCAGCATTTCTTTATCTTCGGAATAAAGGAATAATTTATAAACCGGAACTTTCGCGGCTTCCAGTTCATCTATATCGGCAGCCGTCTTCGTGGCTTTTACGACCCTCCGGTACGTCTCCGTCCGGGCCAGTTCTTCACGCGGCAGATCCGAGAAGAAGAGGTGCATCTGGAGCATCAGGCTCTCATCGATCTCCTCCGGCGTCCCGATCTTATAGTCATACCCGTCTGTACAGAATGTCACAGACAGGGGGTAATTCTTTACTTCTTTATAGATTTCCCGGCACAGAGCCATGCTGATCGGATGTACGGCGACGACCTGCCGCTGCGGATCTCTCACCTCCGCTCCGCTGCCGACAATATAGTCGCATACGAGCCCCGATTCCTGCAGCTCCGCCATCGCTCCCGGAAAATTTCTTCCTGTCGCTATCATAAACCGGATACCCGCGTCACATGCCCTCTTCACCGCCGCCAGCGTCTCCGGAGCCGGCCTGTGATCTTCTCCCAGAAGAGTCCCGTCCATATCGCTTGCTATCACTTTGATCATGATGTCTCTCCTTTGCCGTGTTTATGCCCCATACTGAACCATAAGCTTTTCGCACAGTGCCGGATCTTCCTGTATCTGCTCAAGAAGGTCATATCAGTCCGTATGAGGATGATGTTCATTTGCAGTCTTATTATAAATTCTTTCGTGTATTCCCGCAACCACTGATATCCCTGACGAAAACCAGCTGAGCAAGCCTCCTGAAGCGATGCGGGATTTAAAAATTATTTTGAAATTTTGTCGGATTTGTGATAATATACTTACCTGTCAGAACATTTTCTGACGGTTTACATTTAGAGAACATAGAATGAATTTGCAAACAAGCAACGAGCAGTATCAGAAACGTAAGTCCGGTTGTCTGATACCGTTCGTTGTTTTTTGCCACAAAGTCAGAATTATTATGAGGAGGAATCTCAATGCCACAGACAAAATTTCAAGATCTGACCTTTACCTGTATCATGGTACTCATCTTTGTGTACGTCATGACATTCTACAACGCGGGACTGGAAAGCGGCGTCACATTCGCCACTTTCGGCTATGCCCTGACTCATATGTGGGTCGAGGTGATCGGAGCATTCATCGCACAGCGCTACATAGCCTCCCCGATCGTAAAACGGCTCGTCCGCCGGATATTCACACCGGGTGAGGACAAGCCGATCTTCATCATCCTCGCCACCGCCGGATTTACTGTATCCATGATGGCGCCGATGATGACGCTGTATGTATCTGTCTATCATATGGGACTCTGCCCTGAACTTCTGGGACACTGGCTGACGAAGCTGGTGCAGAACTTCCCGTTCGCACTGTGCGCCCAGGTCTTTTATGTGGGACCGCTTGTACGTCTCATTTTCCGCACGATCTTTAAGAAGCAGCTTAAGACTGCGGCTTAATTGTCCCAAGCCGGTCCTCTCCTTCTGCAGCTGCTTTCGCTTTATTGCCTGCCGCCTTCCGTCCGGCAATAATTTTCTGCTCTTCTTTGATATTCTTCTCTACATTCATGAAAAGGAGCAGTATGATCAGTGCCGCGTGAGCGATGATCTCGTAGCCCACAAAGAAGAACGCCGCAACACCTGCCGAAGGAAAGGCCGAATTATCGTAAAAAAAGAGGAAGAATGCCGTGGCCAGCCCGTTAACCACTGTCAGGATCGCATTATATACGGACATGGACACGCCGTCACAGCGGAACCCGAATCTCGCCTCAAGATGTTCGAGTACATCCGCAAACAGCGCCATCATGATATACGCGCCCGGGATACTTCCGATCCCCTTAAATGTCTGTCCGATCAGTACGACGAGGAAATTGCCGGGAGCAGATACGCAGATGATACTTCCTGTAATCGAGAATACGAGTCCGGCAGATACCACATTCCGCTTGCCGAATTTATTTGCCAGTGGCCAGATAAACAGCATGCCGGCCGCCAGAGGAATCCCGCTGATCAATGCAAGGATTGACTGCACCATCTCACCGTTGAGCTGCATTCCGAAGACTTCACTCTCTGCGAAAAATTCATTACAGTAGATATTAAAGATAAAACCGCTCTTGAACATAACTCCGGCCTGATAGAGGGCATAGAATACCATAATGATCCACCAGTATTTATCGCTCGCGGCAGCTCGTATCTGATTCAGCGATGACACCTTTTCTTCTTTTTCTTCCGGGTCTCCGCCCTCTTCCGTAATACGTTCTCTTGTAAAAGAATACTCCGTGATACACGCGAAGAAAGCAATAACAGAAAAAACAACCATGATGAACTGCCAGCGGTTCTGCACGCCCTGATTGTCCGAAGCGGCCTTGATCCAGCTTAAGATCAGCGGCATGATAATGCTGCTGAAAAGCCCGTTTGCCGCTACCGCGGGGATATTCGCGACCACCGACAATGTTCCCCGCTGACTCAGATTTCTTGTGGACAGAGATACCATCAGATAATGGGACGTGGCATACAGCGGATTTGCGACTGCCGCAAACAGGTTGTATGTCAGCGCCATCCAGACCATTCGGAATCCCAGACTTAAGTAGGGAATACAGAAGATCAGAATACCGGAGACAAGGAGCAGCGGCGCGGCAGCCAGTACATACGGCCTTGCCTTGCCTTCTCTGGTGTTTGTCCTTCCGATCAGCAGACCTACGATAATATTAGCCAGTACCATCGGGATAACAGAGATCAGAGGCAGCAGTGTCAGGAAAGTTCCCTGAGCTACAATGTCATCATAGGTCCTGTAATAGGTCAGATAATAGGTGCTGACCAGTGTAGTCATGATCAGGACACCAAGAGGTCCCAGGAAATATCCGAACGCCATCTCCCATATGGTTACATCTTTTGTTTTTATTCTTGTATGGAGCAGTTTATTGTTCCATATGCTTTTACTCTTCGTCATATCAATCTCTCCACCATCCGTGTGCCGCTGTCCTCGCAAAATCCCAGCCGTCCAGCGTATGCCTGATATCTTTCCACGCCTCCTCGCAGTCCGGTTCACTGTGAAGCTTATAACTCCAGTAAATCCATCCTGCGGAAGACTCCCATGCATCCCGCTCCAGATCCTCCACCTTCCAGTGTTCTTCCTTACAGATCTGTCTCTTCCGCTCAGGATCCTTTTCCTTATCCGCTTTGATCAGCGCTCTCTTGTTCACGATATTCCACTCGCCGACCACCACAGGCGTATGCCGCGCGGTCTTTTTGATCAATCGTTTATTGTACCACACATAGCTCTTATAGATCGGAAAGAAATGAAGGGGCAGGAATCCTTCCATGGCACTGATATAAATATGGGTGTCGATCACCACATTTTTCATACCAGCCTTTTCAAAGAAATCTTTCCACGCTCCCAGCCGGAACCCGTCATGGAACACGATGGTCTTCTCTTCCGGCAGTATTTTCCTCAGCCTTTTATATGCTTCTATGTAGAACGGCTTTAAAAACTTCAGCGGTACATAAGAAGATCCCTTTGCCTCTTCCTTATCTCTGGCTTTTCCCGTGGACGGAGCCGTCGTGTATACAAGCCAGCTGATCGGTTCGTTGAGGACCTCAATACCGTACAATCCCTTCCGGTTCCTGTAACGCTGCGCCAGCCGTTCCAGAACAGTCAGGGCGAACTCCACTTCTCCCGGATTCCGGCACCACTTGCATACTCCGGTAATGCCGCCGTTGTCATAGCCGTTCTGGCTGCCGGGCACGGTATGCAGATCCACAAGAATCTGCACGCCGTATTTTTCCGCCCAGTCAAGTGCTTTGTCCACATATTCGATACATCCGATATAGGGTTCCCGGTCGCCGAATACGAAAAACGGTACGGGCAGCCGGATCAGGTTCAGCCCAAGGTCTGCTACCTGCTTAAAATCTTTTTCTGTTATATAGGTATCCCGATGCTTCTTAAGGAGAGCCTCTTTCTTCTGCCGATCCATAACCCGGTTCAGCCATACCTCATCTTCTGCATCGACCCCGTCAAACAGCTCCGGGCTCATCCATTTTTCCAGCACCAGCCAGTTTCCGAAATTCACACCTCTAATCTGCATCTGTCTCTACCACCTCTATAGTTCTTCCGCCGGTAAAACTCTTAATGATCCCCAGCACAACTGTGATCAGGAAAAAGAGGCTTGCGATGAAAGACATATAAACAGCTTCCTCGCCTCCGTGTCCGGAGTCAAAATCTGTCACGATACAGTTTCCTACAGCCTCCACCCGGTCCATCAGGATCATCCCCACTGCCCAGCAGAGCAGGACGATCATCACTGTGATCAGAATATACGGCCATTCCCTGCCGGGTGTCTTCTCCTTTGCGTAAACGCCGATCTCCTGATCATCGGAAACTTTTCCCGATATCTTTACAAGCCGTCCTTCCCGAATGTAAGCTCCGGCCAGTTGAACTACGATCGCGGCAAAAATGCAGATCAGGATCATAACGCTGTGCATCTGCCCGAATACATAATATCCTGTCGTATAGCTTAAAAGAAACAGGATAATTCCGATCAGTGTAAATACAACCATCGCGATATCCATCTTGATTTTTCTCTTTTTTACTTCTGCCATTGTACATGCCTCCGTTTATTTGTTTGTGCTCCGGCGTGTACTGAGCATCCACAAAACTGCTGATACTGCCGTCAGCCCGATACATGCGCCCCATATTCCGGTCAGTGCCCACTGCCATGTGTTATATCCGCCTGCTACAGTAGATTCCTCCGTGATGCCGTTCATCCGGTTGCTGTTGATCGCCGTATACAGATAACGGTGATAAGATTCCCTAAGCTGCGCCTGAAGTGCCGGATCATTTTCGAACACTTCCACACTGTATCCCCATACCTCAGAGCTGTTGCCCCCGCCGAGCATCTGGTCATTTCCCGCCATCAGACATTCATTGGGTAGAAAATACTGTGCTGATTTTACAGAATCGGTGATCAGTCTTCCGTTAAATCCCCATTCTCCGCGAAGGATCCCGTTCATCAGTTCCTGACTCGCGCCGCAGTGCGTCAACCCAATCCGGTTAAACGCGGACATCAGATTCAGCAGCCCGCCGTCCTCGATCGTAATCTGGAATCCTCTCAGTTCATTCTCTCTCGCCGCCTGCTCGTCAATAAATACTGCGACGCCATCGCGGTTTGTCTCCTGATCATTAAACGCGAAATGCTTTGCTGTCACCGCCACACCGTATTCCTGTGCTTTACTGACCAGATCTGCCCCCATGTTGCCCGTAAGGACAGAATCTTCTGAATAGTACTCATAATTTCTTGCATTGTACGGGGTACGGTGTACATTCAACCCCGGGGCATTCCACTGTGTCACCAGTGTCCAGATAGAATCATTTCCGATCAGCCGCCCCATCTCAGACGCCAGCAGATGGCTGTATGTGGAAGCTACGACTACCTCGCTCTCATAGACATTTGTTTCATATCCGTAATATTCATCAGACTCATCAAGCTCATAGATCGTTCCCTGCGTAAGTCTTCCAAGGATACCTATAATACCTAAAGGACTGTCCGCGCCGTTGCCTTTCGGCAGTCCGATAGACTCCAGCGTTTCCTCATTTGCAGTATACTGGTTCACCATATCCTGAAGGCTGACCTCACTCATCAGCTCCTCATATAGGGGATCATCATAGTCCAGCCCGATCAGCTGCGCCGCTACAACACCCAGATCCTGATCATATTCCCATGATGTATCGCCCGTATATTCTTCATTTGCCTCTTCCGAGTCATAGGTCGCGTTCTGCAGGAGTCCGATCATCTCCTCAGTAGCCGTCACAGAAGTCACTTCTGTCGGGAATGTACCTGTCCAGTCATTTCTTGTCAGATATGTCACCTCTGTTCCGCAGTCCCACGTATTTAAGTCTGCCTCGTCCAGACGATTCTGGATCAATGTGTCATTGGACTCTGTATAAACCTGATCCTCGTCGAGCGTCTCCGCCATCACAGTACCCGTGGTCGTTACATCTTCCATCAGTTCCGGATACTGGTATTTCAGCACAGACTGTACCGCGTCATGGGCTCCGTTTCCGGTGGCAAACACATACTCGCCCGCCTCCAGCGTATATGCCCCTGTCACTCCGTCATGCTCATAAGTATCATCATAAGTCCGAAAGTAGGACGTATTAAATGTAACCGTCACGTCTTCACTCTCTCCGGGAGCCAGAAGCACAGTCTGCGTATAATCGGATTCTGAAGCCTCACCGGTCTTCGCGTAACCCACGAGCTGGATCGCGGATTTTTCCACTCCGTTCTGTCTGTCATAATCCGTATATGGCTGAGACACATAAATCTGTACAACATGTTTTGCCGCTGTATCTCCGGTATTTGTCACCCTGACCGTCACTGTAGAATCTGTTTCGCCTGACCAGTCGATACTGCTGTCAATGATCTCTTCCTCGAATGTCGATCCCTCAATCCCATATCCGAACGAATAAGTCACTTCATTGTCATACACCCATGTATCCGATCCGTCGGCTGTATCACCGCCGGCAGACGCGGATGCATTGCCCTGTCCCGTCACAGTGTCGTAATATCTTGTCTCATAATATTTATATCCGATATAAATACCTTCTGTCTCTGCCAGATACCAGCCGGAGCGGAGCGCATCATTGGATGAAGTATCAATCTCGTCCGCATTGGTAAATGTGTAGGCTCCATAGTTTACAGCAGCCGGCGAAACCGCCGAGTTGACCGCATAAGTATCCGCCAGATGACCGGACGGAAGCACTTCGCCGCTCAAGATCTGCGCGATGCCGTAGGTTCCATAACATCCAGGATTTCCGATCCACAAGATTGTATCCACATTTTCATCCGCATCCAGTTCTTCCAGCTCCATGGCGCTTCCGGAATTGATCAGCACGATCACTTTGCCGAAGCCCTGGGACTCTACATAGGAGATCAGATCTCTCTCATCATCCGACAAACCGAGGATATTTCCTGTGGGACTCTCGGAAAACTCATCCACGTCCGCGATCCCATCCGCTCCGGGATAGTAATCGCTTCCCTCGGAGGAATCTCTTCCCAGAACCACGATCGCCGCGTCGCTGTAATCCGCATAGCTGTCAGCCTGTGTCTGCGTATACTCGCTTACCGGTACTTCATTAACTGTCGCGCCGGTATTCGTATCAACATTCGCGGCGCCGGACGCATTTCCCGGTGAGTACGTCTGCGCCATATCCGTATAGAACTGCTCCATCACCGGATTTACATTAAAGCCGGATTCTGTCAGCGCGTCCGCAAGACTGACACACTGTGATTCCGATACTTTGCCTCCCATCGTGCCGCCATACTGCATCTCGAGACTTCGCATACCGAACAGCGTTACGTTTGTTCCACCTGCCTCAGCCGTTCCTTTCAGCAGAACGGTGCCTTCCGCCTGAATCCTTGTGGCAAGTCCTATCTCTGCATTCACCAGTTCTTCCGCAGTCTCATAATCCGAAGAATAAATATAGTCGTCCGAGTCCGTACTTCGCTCCACGCCCTCACCGGATATGCCGAGCAGTTCATTTACTTTGTCTTTCCAGTCAAATGCAGCCGTGCGTACGCTTCCGGTCAGGACCAGCAGGGCTGCGAAGATTCCTGTCAGTCCCCGGAACAGCGGCATTCTGCTCTTTTTGCCCTTTTCTTTCATCTCATACCGCTCCTTCGTTCAGGCAGTCTGCGCTATGCTAATACCGCCGCAAGATCTTCCGCTGCTACTGTAAAATCTCCCGTAAGCTCCTCGCTCTGACTGTATACATATTGGAATACCACGTTGTCACCGTCTGTTGTGGATACTGTCTCTGTTCCGTTTGCATCTGTGATCGTCAGTGTAGATGTTGCGGCATCATATGTATAAGTCCCGAGATCCTCTATCTGATAGCTCTCAAAATAAAATCTGTAAGATCCGTCGTCATACAGTGTAAACGATGTCGCATCGTCATCACTGGAGATTTCGATCAGTTCTGCTGCTGTTGTCGATGCCGCGTCAGTCCCTTCGTCTGCCCCTGTATCATCCGAATCCACTGCCGCTCCGTCCGCTCTTGCGTACGTTACGATATCTCCGTCCTCTCCAAGTGTGAAGATCGTCTCCGGCACCCAGTCAAGAAGATCCGGCGTCCCGTTGCTGTCATATTCTCCGCTGTCCTCGCCTTCTACAGCCGCGAGCCCTGCTGCTGTGACGATCTCTTCAGAATATACATCTGTCTCCAGTTCGAATGTCGCGTATGTCGCTGCTGAAGTCGTTACAGTTCCGTCCCCGTTATCTTCATATGTGCCTTCTGCGTTCAACATGCATACCAGACCGATTCCGTCACTCTCTCCGATCTCAATGCGATCTCCGTTAGTCATTGTATATGTATCGGAAGTCAGTTCATATGACCCGTCATCACTCAGCACAAGTGTAATATCCGTATAAATACGGCTTTCATAATTAAGCATCCCGGACAGATCGCCGCCAAGGAACTGATAGTCCGGCATATCAGTCGTATTTCCTGTGTTCAGATTATAGGAGACCGTATAAGTTTCTGCTGCGCCGCTTTCTTCCGCGTCTCCGTTATCGCCGCTGTCTGTGCCGCTCCCGCACGCTGCCAGTCCAAGTGTCATTACTCCTGCTAAAAGTACCGTCATTGCTCTTTTCATTTTTCATACCTCCTGAAATTGTGCGGATCATCCTTTCGATGTCCTTCTGTTTATTTTTGCTGTAATCAGACTAAATCAAGAAAAGAAATTGCACAATATATGTGGCATGTCCTGCATTTTTCAGGCATGAACGGCACGAAAACATATAAAAATCCGGATGCCGATCCCCAATAGGCTTCATCCGGATTTTTCTTAAATTTATTTTAACATTCACAAAATCGTTTTCTTCCCGTCACGACGGCAGCATGATCTGCAGGGCGAAAGTATGATTGATATGACTGATCCGCATACTCCCTTTATACTTCTCCACCAGCATCTGAATACTTCGGACGCCGAAACCGTGATACGCGGTATCTTCCTTGCTGGACACAAGCTGCCCGTTGCTGAAGTTTAATTCGCCTTCAAAATAATTCTCGATCATGATGCAGTTCATAGCCCCTGCCTGAGAAATATGGACAGATATAATCTTCTTTTCCTCCTCCCCATATTTTTCCACACATTCAATCGCGTTGTCGAGCGCGTTTGAGAGTATGGTATACAGATCGATCACAGAAATATGGCTGAAATCACCGTCATTCACGGTACAGGTCAGGCGGATCCTCTTATTATGGCAGATCAGTCCTTTTTCAGTCAGAATGGTATTGAGCATCTCATTATCTGTCTTTACGACATAATCAAAGAAATCCGCGGCGTTCCTGGTTTCCTGATATAGTTTTTCTTTCTCCTCATCCCTTGAGAACCGCAGCGCCTGTATCTGCCGCTTCAAGTCGTGACATTTCTGATTGATCACATCCATATTCTGTTTTGAATATTCATACTGCTTCTCCTTTTCTGTCTGGAGATATTTCAGCATACTCTCTTCCTGACGGAGATAAATGATCCGGTAAAACAGGAAAAGAATACCGAGAACAAACAGGCTGAATACGATACTCGTAAACGCACAGAAATACTGCACGATATTTACAATACTTGTGTATTGTTCCGTGCTGATAAGAGGCTCGATCGCGTGTTTGAAAATACCGTTTGAAATATCCCACACAATATTGGAAAAAATAAGCAGAGCGCCTAAAAATCCATACGTCATCGGCGTATCCATCCCGTACAGGTCCTTCATGGATCTCATATTTCTGGCCAGCAGGAAATATGCCGCTGTTCCCATGATCAAATAACACGCGACGTACAGGAACAGATACAGCATTGCGTCTTCGTCCCCGAGAGCAGGAAACCACAGACCTGTGACGAAATTCTGTATCACTGTATTTCCTATGGCATAGAGGCACATTCCCATAATACATCTGAGCATCACCTGCCCGACAGATATATCAAACCACCGCCACATCAGCAGAATAGTCAAAAAATAAAACACAATCCACCAGATATAGATCATCACTGTCTCAATCTGATTTGACTGTGTCATCCTCGCCAGGTCATAGTACGGAAAATACAGCAGCGCAAACACAAGCCCCGCCACATTGCCGGAAATACATCGCAATGTAACGGGCCTGCGCGGCTGCACGTCATCAATGATAAAAATCATTTCCAGTATCGTGACGGCAAACCACGCCACGATCTGATTTATAACATTTACCGGTGTAAGATCCATCCGTCATTCACCTCTGTAAAATTTCATATAATCCTGCATAAAGGAATCTCTGTAATTCCTCGATATCGAAAGCGTGTATACGCCTACAGTCAGGTCTTTCCCCTGTATTCCTTCCACCTTTGCCAGATTGACGAGATAGGATTTGTGGACTCTGGAAAACCCGAAAGGCTTTAACTCTTCTTCCCACTCTTTCATATTGCCTCTTGCCTTAAATTCACGGCTTTCGGCATGGATGTAGATATAATGCCCCAGCACTTCCACATAACTGATGTCATTTACCCGGATCCGGCGTGTTCCCTCTACCGTATCCACCATGATCGCCCGTTCCCTGCTATGCGCGGACTTTGCCACCGCACGGTGGAATTTCATGGAAAATTCATAATAATTGATGGGTTTGAGAATATAGTCCACCGCGTCCACACCGTATCCGTCAATCGCATACTGTGCCACATTTGTAATGAAAAGTATCGTGACATTCCGGTCTTTCTCACGGATCTGTTTTGCTGTCTCCATTCCGTTGGTTCCGGGCATATCAACGTCAAACATCAGAATATCCCACACCTGCCGATACTCTCCCAGCAAATCGTCCCCGGACGGGAATGTACTGACTTCCAGCTTCACCCCCGACTCTTCCGAAAAACGTGTGATAAATTCCGTAAGATTATTCCTGACTTCCTTTTCATCATCGATCACTGCTACCCGCATAACGTTTATCCTTCCCGTATGACATTCCGCGCCGGCAGAACCGGCATCCGCACCCTGTCTTATTATTATATAAAATACGTCCCTGCCCTGTCAAACGGAAGGAAAATTCCTGCTGTTTTGTTTTATTGTAAGGATTTTCTGCCTGTAATCTCCCCGGTACATATCTCATGCCCGTCAAGTTCAAAGGATACGATCTGCCCGTCAAGGCGCAGCGTCACCGGGATCTTCTCTTTACTTCGGTTGAGCATCACAAAGACAGGCGTACCGTCCGGATTGACAAACGCTGTCATATCGATCCTGTCTGTGTAACGGCTGAACGCGATCCTTTTCGCACCGGGATGGATATAGTGGGAGAAATGATAAAAGTGCTCCTGTATCTTCTGGGGCATCAGCTTCTTATTTACTGTGTCGTAGAGGAACGGCGCCTGACAGTAGTTCCCCACATGGTTCGGTCCGCCTTTCTCGTCCAGCAGTATGTTCCAATCGTAAAACGCGGTCACTCCGTGGCTCAGATCACCGATGATCTCATGGGAAAGTCTGGCGGCATTTTCAAACCCATCCTCCGCTGAAAATTTGCTGTACTCAATGCAGCTCTCGGAAATGATCAGTTTCAGATCCGGATAAAACTTCCGCAGCAGGTCAAGACTCTCAAAATGATCGCCGCTATACCAGTGGCACGCCACGCCGGATACCATATCCGCTGCTTTTCCCCGTACGATCTCTTCCGCCCGCTCAAACGCCCGCTCTTTGTTATGATCCCAGATAAATACTTCGATGTCCTCCATCCCGTGTCTTACAAGCGCCGGATACATATGGTTCTCAAGAAATTCCTTTTCCCGGGCCGCCGAATACACACAGGAATCCCATGTCTGTACTGCCTTTGCCTCATTCTGAAGGCTGATGCGGCGCACCCGGAATCCCCGCTTTTGAAATTCTTCGATATAACGGCAGATATAATCCGCCCACATATCCGCATACTCCGGCTTCAGATATCCGCCGTTCTTTCTGGAGCCGTTTGTCTTCATAAATGCCGGCGGCGACCACGGGGAGAGCATCAGTTCCAGCCTGCCGTCTGCTGCCCGCTGCGCGTCTTCCAGCATAGGCAGGATATATTTCTCCGTCCTCTCAAAAGAAAATGTCTTCAGCTCTCTGTCCTCCGGATCGGACACAGCCTCATACATCCCGGTGGAGAAATCGCAGCTGTCCATATGGATCCGCACCAGCCGGTAATCCATCTGATCACCGGAAAAGTAGGTGTCCATCAGCTTCTTTTGATCCGCTTCGCTCATAAGCGAATACACATAGCCGGCCGCATCGGTAATGGCGCCGCCGAAGCCCTCGAAAGTCTCAAAGCATCTGTCCGGATAGAGATTGACTACTTCATTTTCCACGCCTTCCATATCTTCCGCGAAATCAATCAGCCGCTGCTCTGCCTTGCCGGATACGGCCATATCTTTTGTCTCTGTCAGTCTTAATTTCATTTCTTATTTTCTCCTCCTGATTCTATCGTTCGTCCGAAAGCTTTCCCCAGAATGTATATTGCCCCGGCTCCACTTCCACTGTCTTCCCGTCGATCGCGATCACCGCAGGCATCGCCGTCGAGATCTCATACCGTACCGCATCCTCTTCACAGATCCACTTTGAAGAGACCTCGCCGTTTCTCGTCCGGATCAATGCCCCCAGCCAGCCGATCCTGCGATCCGGATGAGGTTCAATCCTGACTTTCTGAAATCCCGGATACTCTTCCACAGGCGTAATCCCCGCCGCGGCCTCATAAATCCAGTCTGCCACGGCTCCATAAGAATAGTGATTGAAAGAATTCATATCCGCGCTCCAGAAGGCTCCGTCCGGACGGATACCGTCCCAGTGTTCCCACACTGTCGTTGCTCCCTTGTCAACGGAATACAGCCATGACGGATACTCTCTGCGGAGCAGAAGGGAATAGGCGAGATCCGTATGTCCGTAGCTGCTCAGCACGTGCAGGATCAGCGGAGTGCCGACGAATCCGGTGCGTATCTGTATGCCGTCTTTTATGATCATCTCCGCCAGATCATCCGCTGTTTTCTGCAGATCCTCTGCCAGCCCGAACCGGACAGCCAGTATGTGCTCTGTCTGGGTGTAGTATTCAGGAAAAGCCCTGCGGAATGCACGGATTATATTCTCGTGCAGCTTCTCGTACTCATCCATGTCCCTGCCCAGCACTCTGCCCGCTTTTACAAGCAGTTCCGTAGAATATGCATAGTATGCAGAAGCGATCAGGTCTTCCCTGCTGGAGCCTTTATAACTGCCCGACGGAGCGTCCAGTCCCAGCCAGTCCCCGAAATGCGTGCCGCCGATCCACAGATACGGCTCTTTCGTAGAGGCGGTAATGTAATCCACCCATCTTTTCATACTGTCGAACTGCTCTTCAAGTATCTTCTCATTTCCGTAAGTCATATACACCTGCCACGGGCAGATCACAGCCGCGTCTCCCCACGCCGCGCCGGGTTTATCTCCCGGCATATAATCCGGCACCACAGTGCTGACTCCTCCGTCCGTTCTCTGATCTGCCGCCAGATCATGCAGCCATTTTGTGAAAAACCGCTCGGTATCGAAATTATAGCAGGCTGTTTTCACAAACACCTGTGCATCCCCGGTCCATCCGAGGCGCTCATCCCGCTGCGGACAGTCTGTGGGTACGTCCAGAAAATTCCCCTTCTGTCCCCATACTATGTTGGAGACAAGACGGTTCAGTCTGCCGTTTGCTGAGGTGATATAGCCGGTCCGTTTCATATTGGAATAAACTGCAATGGCGGTAAACCGGTCTGCACACACTTCGCTATTTTCCGGCGCCGGGAACTGATCCAGCATGATGTACCGGAATCCGAAAAATGTAAGCCGGGGATGCCATGTCTGTCTCCCCTCCCGGCAGATATAAGTAATCTCCGCCTTTGCGCTCCTGTAATTATCATTATAAAAATTCCCGTCTCTGTCAAGCATTTCTCCGTGCAGGAGACGCGCCCTCTCTCCCTCGCGGGCATCCACGGTAAACTCCACATATCCCGTCACTTCCTGCCCGAAGTCCACAACAGTTTCGCCTTTCGGTGTACGGAAAATCTCTCTTGCAGAGATCCGCTCCATTTCCCGTATCTCTTCGCCCTCCTGAGGGATCAGGATATCCCTGCTCCAGTCAAGAGGAACCGCCTGTCTCCATTTTTGCGTATGGAATGACGCGTCATAGATTTCTCCGTCATAGATCTCACTGAACCGGACCGGGCTCTCCCCGTATTCCCATGATGTATCTGTCGTCAGGATTTCTTCCGTTCCGTCCTCATATCTGAAGCAGATCTCCCCGATGATCCCACAGGGACGCGCCTGCCTTGCCCTCGCTTCTTCCGGGTATGCGAAATCCGCCATCCGGGAACGAAACCACCCTTTCCCGACTGTTACTGTCAGTATATTTTCTTCTCCGAGCATCTCCGTAATATCATACTGCTGATACTGCAGACGCTTCTCATAACTGGTCCAGCCCGGCGCCAGAACATAATCGCCGACGCGTCGGCCGTTTAATTCCGCCTCATATACACCGAGGGCAGTCAATGTAAGCACTGCCTTGTCCGCCCTCCTGTCCGACCGCCATTTCCTTCTGAATACCGGACATATGTCTTTCATGCCTTCTGCTGTTGTGATCCACTGTGCCTGATAGCGCATATTATGTATCCTCCCGAATGTCAGTTTTAACACAATATAATCATTTTCTGCGGAAATCATATCAGACAGCTTCATCTGCTTCAATAGCATTGGCATGAACTGCAAATCTCAGGCATAACATGACAGCGATATCACGGCCAGCTCACAACATTGCTGTTCAGCTCGCTGTCCGCTGCCCGGAAAATGTCTGCTCGTGCAAGCACGGCGGTCTCCCTCCGGGCGTGTCGCACAAAAAGGCCCGGCGCCTTACCGGTACCGAGCCCTTCTTTAACTTAGCTTATAAAATTATCATCCTTCAATGGCGATGGTCTTCTTCGTCTCTACAGCCTGTGCATCCTTCTTCGGAATGCTCAGTCTTAAGATGCCATCCTCGAATTTTGCTTTGATATCTTCCTGAGTAACTTCATCACCTACATAGAAGCTTCTCTGCATTGCTCCTGCATAACGCTCCCTGCGGATATAATTACCTTTCTTATCCTGTTTGTCTTTATCAAGACCTTTTGCCGCAGATATGGTCAGATAACCATTCTCAAGCTCCACACTGATCTCATCTTTCTTAAATCCCGGAAGATCTACATCCAGTTCATATCCACCGTCATGTTCACGGATATCTGTTTTCATTATTTTACTGGCATTCTTGCCGTACAACGGATTCTTTCTTCCCCAGAAATCTCTGTCAAACGGGAAATCCATCCAATCATCATCAAATAAATTCTCTCCAAAAATACTAGGCATCAACATAAGTCATTTCTCCTTTCATTTTTTAATCTCTGAAATAATCTATGGACTGCTTACGCAGCCTTATCGGCACCCTCGATATAGTCTCGGATGTTGGTTTCAGGGGAACCGGATTCGGAACCTTGGCGGAACTCTTTTGGGTTCCTTTTGTTCCTCTTCCTTTGTTCTAGTTGTAATATAGCAGATGTTGTTAGCACTGTCAAGAGGTGAGTGCTAATTTTTTGCAAAAAAATTATGAAGTCCCGATTTTCCTTGATTTTACGGGCTTCATGTCGGTTTTTCTTTTCGTAATTTCCTTGTTTTTCGGTCTACTACACCACATTTACACCATTTTCATACAAGCTGCGAGCTATACAGAGATAAGACCGGAATGCCCGTTGGGAGCTTGCTCACAAAAGGACAATTTCGGGATTAGCCCTATACGGCGGCAGCCGTGACCGAACGAACCTGACCCTGGTGCGGCTGCCATCAGACTTTTGCTTGCCAGCTTCAAAGAACAGCTCGACCGTTTACCTGCGCCGATAAGTCTGGAAGCAAAGAAATTTTGCATCAGAGATTCGTTGCGTCCGACTTGCCCAAAAAATCTGTTCAATTACGCAGATATCTCCGTTCTTTTTCCCCTGCCGAACGGTACGGGTTTTGAGTACAGGTTATCCTGCTTTTGGGCTCATATTATACTTCACCGTATTCGAGTCTCCCTCTTTGTTCTATTCCCTCATCTGTATTCTCTTTATTTACCACCTTTAATTCCTATACGTATGACTGCTTTTATTTAATATTTTTCGGGTA
>CAZJRY010000012.1:0-30908 GCA_964548625.1 uncultured Mediterraneibacter sp. | reverse complement strand
TGTTTGACGAGGAGGTTTTATTATGGAAGGTATTTTAAAAGGAGTTCGTATTTTGGATTTTGGTCAGTTCATAGCAGCGCCTTTCTGCGGAATGCTTCTGGCGGATATGGGAGCGGAGGTCATTAAGATCGAGCGTGTAGGAACCGGCGAAGACGGCAGGAGCCTTGGACCGTATAAAGACGGAGTGAGTGTGTACATAACAGCATTTAACCGGAACAAAAAGGGGATAACTCTCAATATGAAATCTGAAGAGGGGAAAAAGATTCTGGCGGATCTGATCAGAAAGTCAGACGTCATCATAGAAAATTTCCGCCCCGGTACTATGGCAAAGCTTGGATTTGGTTATGAAACATGCAGGGAACTGAACCCGCGTATTATCATGTCATCTATATCAGGTTTTGGACAGGAGGGGCGTTATCGCAATAAAGCGGCTATGGACGGGATTGCTTCAGCTATGAGCGGACTCCATGCGATCAATTACACAAAAACAGGACCGAGACCGACCGGCCTCCCGCTTGGCGACCATACGGCAGGTGTGTATAATGCACTGGCTATCGTACTGGCTCTGTATGACAGAGAGAGGACCGGTCAGGGACAGAGAATAGATACGGCAATGCTTGATTGCCTGTTCTCTTTCTTCGAGACACGTCTTCCGGGATTTGCAGTGAACGGCACAGATATAGGCGTAGAACCAAAATACGATACAGGAGATCCGCTGGCGTGTCCGTCTAATGTATATCAGTGTAAAGACGGATGGATCTGCATCCATGCAGGCGCTGATTCGAACTATAAACGATTTGCCGCGGCTACGCAGGATCCGGAACTGCTTCAGGATAAGTATCAGCGGATCGAGAACCGGATGGCAGACTATGTGACCGTGGACAGATTGACATCCCAATGGTTTGGAAAGCATACAGTGGAGGAAGCAGATAAGATCATGACAGACGCGGGAGTGCCTTTTGGAGTTGTACGCAATCTGGAGATGATCTTGAATGATCCGAATTCCATAGAACGTGAGATGGTGATCTATGAGGATGTTCCCGGAGCAGGAAAAGTGCCGTTTGTCGGGAATCCGCTGAAACTCAAAACACGCCCGATCAGGAATCGGGAACGCGCTCCGATGCTCGGCGAACACACGGATGATATCCTTAAAAAGGTATTGGGTAAATCAGATGAAGAAATCATCCGACTGAGAACGGATGGCGTTATATGATCCGGATATTTAAGAAGAGTTTTCGGAAAATCGGACAGAAGAAAGGTGGATAAGGATGGATTATAAGTATTTTTCAATTGAGGTAAAAGAAAAGACTGCGTGGATCACATACAGTAAGCCGCCGATCAACGCAATGAATGCGGAAGCATACACGGAAATGGCAGATGTGTTTAACCGCATGAGCGGGCGAAAAGATATCAGATGTATTGTATTGAAATCTCAGGGGAAAGGTTTTATCGGGGGAAATGACATTAATGAGATTGCAGGGCATACAAAACAGAATCATGCAGAGTATCAGAATACGGTAGGGTCGGCGATCGTAGCTCTCCAGAACTGTGATATACCGGTCATCGCGATGGTACACGGATATGCGATCGGTTCCGGAATGCTGATTGCGCTCGCATGTGATATGGTATACGCAGATGATACTGCATGGTTTACTCTGCCGGAAGTAAAACTGGGAATTGTAGCCGGGATGGGCTTTGCGATGAGCGATATACCGAAAAAAGTGTTGTACAATATGTGCCTGACAGGAGAAAAAGTAACAGCAGAGCAGCTACTGCAATACGGGGCAGTCAATGTTGTTACAGTGCCGGAACAATTGGAGAACAGCACCGCGCAGGCAGCAGCGCAGATTGTAAGCCAGCCCCCGCATACGGTACGTGTATTCAAACAATGTACCAGGCTGTGGTATGATAACAGGGCAGTTGAGAAATTTAATGTGGAAACAATATTTACTCATGAGATCCTTGAGACAGAAGAAAAGGAAGAATGTATTAAAGCATTTTTCGAAAAACGTCCGGCAGTGTTCGGAGACAATTGGTAAAAGACCGGCGATGATTGATACTTTCTTTTTCCGGCCGCAGGATGTATAATTAAATCACTTTATCATCATGAAAGGAATGTTCGTCATGGCAGACAGAAAGTATACGATAAAAGATATTGCGGCCATGGCCGGGGTTTCTCCGGCTTCGGTTTCGAGAGTGTTTTCTGGCTCGCCGGGTGTGAACCCTGAAAAACGCAAGAAAATCAAGGAACTGATAAGAAAGACGGGGTATCACCCGAGCAGCGTTGCAAGGAGTCTTGCAAGCGGAAAGACGAACGTTGTCGGCCTGATCGTGAGAGATCTGGAGAATCAGTATTATTCTTCGGTGGCAGTGGCTTTCCAAAAAGAGCTTTCGAAGATCGGATATATACCGATGGTAATGAGTATGAATGCAGCGGGCAATCTGGAAAACAGCAGCCGGCTATCGGAACTGATAAGCCTTTTCGATTTTGCCGGACTGTTTATCACGGTTTCTGCCAAGGAGAGTGTTGTAGAAGAAGCGCTCAGGGACTGCCCGTGTCCTGTGGTGCTTCTGAACAGAACATTTAATATTGACTGCGATCAGGTGGTCCAGAATGATTATCGTGCGGGTGCGATGGCAGCGGAACATTTTCTCGGGCTTGGGCATACGGATTTTCTTGCGATGGCAGATTTTAAGACGAGTATATCACAGAGGTTCCGGCTTGAAGGATTTCAGCAGACTCTTGCGGCAGAGGGGATAAGGATAGCGGGAGAGAATATACTCGGCTGTCCGATGGAAATGGAAGAAGCTTATGTGACAGCAGGCACATACTTCAAGGGAAAAAAAGACAGTCTTCCTACGGCAGCGTTTATCGCATCTAACAATATGGCGCTCGGATTTCTGCAGGCATGCAGTGAAGAAGGGATAGATGTGCCGGGGGATATTTCTGTAGTGACGGGGGATAATCCTCCGATCATGAGTCAGCCAGGGATCGACCTTACTACAATCAGCATTCCGTTTGAGACTATGGCATCTGAAGCGGTGAAAATGTTGAAGCGGAAGATTGACGGGAAAGAACAAGAAAATGATCTTGTCGTACTACAGCCGGAACTGATCGTAAGAGGATCTTCTATATCAGCAGAAGATCAGAAGAGAAAACGAGAACAAAATATATAAAAATCATAGAGGGAAAAGCACGATCAATTATCAGATCCCGCTTTTCCCTGTTTTACTATGTCGGCATTCTCTGTTATTTCATTATTATAATCGTTTATCAGGTACAATGCCGGAATGCCTTATCCGTTATGATCCTTGCCGCGATCAGCCCCAGCGGAAGCGCCATGATGATCATCAGCGCGGACACAAGCCACGGAGCGGAGAGGGACAGCGACATCTCGCCTATGTTGTAGACAGCCCGGTACAGGTACAATCCGGGAACCATGATAACGACAGACGGGACGGTCACGGAGATCCTGGGATATCCCAGCTTTTTCATCAGGAGTGAGGCGAGGAGACCGGCGGCAAGCGCCCCGATAAATGCGGCGACTGCCGCTGGAACACCTGTCAGGTCTACAAGCTCCAGCCGCAGGGTATTAGCGGCGGCTCCGATGACCGCGGCGGACGCGGCGAGACGGACGGGGCTGTTGAACATGACGGAGAATCCGAAGACCCCGGCAAAACCTGCGATCAGCCGCAGTACGAGGAGCAGTGCCGGCGACAGCCCAAGATCTGCGAAAGATCCCGGCGACAGGTTCAGGATCAATGCCATGACCCATGCTGTCATTGTCGCGATAACAACGATGGTTACTGCGTAGGCGAGCCGTTCCAGACCGGAGTGCATATCCAGTTTCGCAAGGTCAATGCCGCTCGTAATGAACGGAAAGCCGGGAATAATAAAAAGCATGGCGCATATGTATCCGGCTTCATGCCCGACGGCTGACGGAAAGATCAGTTTGATCATCTGCAGGGACGCGACATATGCCAGACAGGCAAGCGCGACAGAGGATACGATGCACAGATACAGTGTAAAGTGTCTGCCGGTCAGTTTGGCGCGGAGAAAGTTGCCTGCCCCTGCGCCGATAAACGCGCACAGCATTTCCACCGGCCCGCCGCCCAGCAGAAAAGTGAAGGCGGCGCAGGCGAGAGCGGCTGCAAGACCGAGCTTTATCGGGGTATAGAGTCCCCGGATCTTTTCAATCTCATCCAGTTCCTGATGGAGCTGTTCTCCGGATTTGCGTACTCCTTCTGTCGGAAATTTCTTTACAAAGCGCTCCAGACGGTCAAGTTTGGAAGTGTTTACGCCGGTATTGTTCAGACACAGAGAGTTCGTAAAGGTCTTGTGTCCGTCAAAGCAGGTGTAGACAATGGTCATAAGTCCGATACTGGATGTGCATGTGACTCCGAGCTGTTCGGAGATCGCGTTCATGGAACCGCGGACGCGCCATGCCCCTGTTCCGCAGGACAACAGCATCAGGCCGACCCTTCCGATCAGAGCAGCTTTCACGGGAACGCTCGCTTCGGCAATGGGTTTGTCTTTTACATGGCCGGTATAGTCGTGCCAGTAGATATCCATATGATTTGGAATAATATTATCTTTTACCATTGGGAATTCCTTTCGATACTATTTGAGTCCGGTTACTTCCTGATCCACATCACCAGTATAGACAGATGTGGCGAAAAGTCAAGGAAAATAACCGATATAGAACATTTGAAAAAAATATATAAAGCATAAAAAAACAATAAAAAGTATTGACCCCGTACACCGGTGTGGTATGGTTTATTAGTGAGCTTTTGACAAAAGGCACAGAGACGATAAGAAGAGGATTAAGGAGAAGATGAAAGATGAGCAGAGTGATCGGGATCGATCTGGGAACTACCAACAGTTGTGTTTCCGTAGTTGAAAATGACACGCCGGTGATCATACCGAGCGCAACGGGGGCGACGACAACGCCGAGTATCGTCGCGTTTACGAAGAACGGAGAACGGCTGGTGGGAGAGGCCGCGGCAAGGCAGGCGGTAACGAATCCTGACAGGACGGTCGCATCGGTAAAGAGGCATATGGGAAGCGACTGGTCAGTGCGTATTGACGGAAAGGAGTATAAGCCTCAGACGATTAGCGCCATGGTCCTGATGCAATTGAAAAAAGACGCGGAGAAATTTCTCGGGGAAGAGGTGACGGAAGCCGTTATTACGGTACCTGCATATTTTAACGATATCCAGAGGCAGGCGACGAAGGACGCGGGCAGGATTGCGGGCCTTAATGTGAAGCGTATCATCAATGAGCCGACGAGCGCCGCTCTTTCCTACGGACTGAACCACGGCGAGCCGCAGAAAGTCATGGTTTACGATCTCGGCGGAGGTACATTTGATGTGTCGATCATCGAAATCGGCGAGGGGATCATAGAAGTGCTTGCCACTTCCGGAAACAACCATCTGGGCGGGGATGATTTTGATGAACGGCTTGTTCAGGGGATCGTGCGGAAGTTTAAGGAGAAGACCCGTGTGGATCTTTCAAAAGATTTTGCTGCCATGCAGAGGATACGGGAAGCGGCGGAACGTGCGAAGAAGGAGCTTTCCACCAGTGATACCACACATATCACGCAGCCGTTTATCACGCAGGTCAAAGGAGAGGCGCTGCATCTTGATATGGTGATCACGCGGCAGGAATTCGAATCCATGATCAGCGACCTGATCCGGAAGACGGAGGATCCGGTGAGAAACGCGTTAAACGACGCGCACATCAGTCCCTCGCAGCTTGGAAGAGTCCTGCTCGTGGGCGGATCTACGAGAGTTCCGGCAGTGCAGAGAAAAGTGCGGGAGATGACAGGGAAAGAACCCTCACGTAACATCAATCCGGATGAGTGCGTGGCGAAAGGCGCCGCGATCCTCGGAAGTACACTTCAGGGCAGAGGACTGGTCGCCGCGGGAACCGGTCAGGATCTCCTTCTGCTGGATGTGACTCCGCTGAGTCTTTCCATAGAGACAGTGGGCGGTGTGGCTACGCGCATCGTTCAGAGAAATACGACGCTCCCGGCAAGATATTCCCAGATATTTTCCACAGCCGCGCCGTATCAGCGGAATGTGGATATCCATGTGCTTCAGGGCGAGAGACCGATGGCAAGAGATAACAAGACCATCGGAAAATTCCGTCTGAAAGGGATCAAGCCGGCGCCGGCAGGTGTGCCGCAGATCGAAGTCACATTTGATATTGACGCCAACGGTATCCTGAAAGTATCCGCCAGGGATCTGGACACGGGAAGAGAACAGTCCATCACGATCACCGCCGATGACAGGATGTCCGATATGGAGATCCGGCAGGCGATGCAGGATGCGCAGAACTACGCTTCTCAGGATCAGGTGAGAAAAGACGCCATCGAACTGCTCGGGGAAGCGAACAAGCTGCTCGTCCGGACAGAACGCTGCGTGAAAAACGCAGGGAAACAGCTTGACAAAGCTGTGAAAAAACAGGTGAAAGGAGATACTGCAAAGCTTCAGAAACTCGTGGCAAAATGCAGATTGGACCGTGTGGACGAGAATCAGCTGGCAGAGATCAGGGCGGCAAAAGAACAGCTTGAACAAAGCGCCGGAGATATTCTGACGCGATATGACGGAGGGCAGCAGTAACAGTTCAGCCGCCGCACCATTAAATACTGATTGAGAAATAATTGCAAAGCAGTTATAATTACAACAGAGAATTGAATGAAAGCGAGGATGCTTGCCCGTAGGGGAAAGTGCCCTCGTTTTTGCATGCGGCAAAGGAGGTATAAGATGGGTGCGTTTGACAAGATAGAGAGCGGACTGCCGGGAATGGATGAACTGTTAAATTATATCCGGATGGGCGATAACGTAGTCTGGAGCGTATCGGATCTGGAGGATTTCAAGTTTTTTGCGGTACCGTTTGCGGAGCAGGCGATCGGGGACGGGAGAAATCTGATCTACATGCGTTTTGCAGATCATGAGCCTCTCCTCACACCGGGACCGGGAATTAAGATCTGCGAGTTTGACCCGGATAAGGGGTTTGAGGCATTTACTGTGGATATCCACGACAGGATCGCCGAAGAGGGGAAAGATGCGTTCTATGTGTTCGACAGTCTGTCATCTCTTCAGTCCGTATGGTATACAGATCTGATGATGGGCAATTTTTTCCGCGTGACATGCCCGTTTTTGTTCCGATTGGATACGGTAGCCTATTTTCCGCTGCTTCGGGGCAGGCATTCTTTCGAGGCGGTCGCGCGCATCAGGGATACTACGCAGCTTCTTCTGGACGTGTATCGGGGCGATCGTATATATCTGCATCCTCTGAAAGTGTGGAACCGATATTCCACAAGAATGTTCCTGCCTCATTCATGCAGTTTAGGGCAGGAGGCGGAGCGGCGGTTCGAGACTGTGGACGGCGGCGTCGCGATGAGCAGGTATTATCAGCTTGTGGAGGAGGAAGAAGAAAAGAATCAGGATCAGAACTATGACAGCCATGACAGGTTTTTCTCGCTCGCGAAGCTGGAACACCAGAGGGGAGTTTTCAGCGGGGAGACAGAAAGACAGATCATAGAGAGTACGCTGACAAAGGACCGGAGACTGCAGGAAATGATCAGGAAATACTTCAGGCCGAAAGATTATTTCCAGCTCCGCGACCGGATGATCGGCAGCGGTTCCCTTGGCGGCAAAGCGTGCGGCATGCTCCTTGCCCGGAAGATCATACATACAGAACTTCCGGAATACAGGAGATATTTTGAACCTCATGATTCCTATTATATCGGGTCAGATGTCTTTTATACGTATATTGTATCCAACAACTGCTGGGAGACCCGGATCGAACAGCGCACAGAGGAAGGATATTTTACGAAGGCTGAGGCGCTTAAAGAAGCGCTCTTGTCCGGGACCTTTCCGCCTGATATAAGGGAAAAGTTCAGGACCCTGCTGGAATATTTCGGACAGAGTCCGATCATTGTCCGCTCTTCAAGTTTTCTGGAGGACGGTTTTGGAAATGCGTTTGCCGGGAAGTATGAATCCGTATTCTGCGTAAATCAGGGCTCTCCGGAGGAAAGGCTGGAAGCCTTTGAGTCGGCGGTGCGGAGTGTGTATGCCAGCACCATGGATATCTCCGCGCTTGAGTACCGGAAGCAGAGAGGACTGCAGCACAGTGACGAACAGATGGCAGTTCTTGTCCAGAGGGTATCCGGTTCCTATCACGGGAACCTGTTCTTCCCCGCAGCGGCGGGAGTCGGTTACAGCTACAGTTCTTACCGCTGGAACAAATACGTGGATCCGGCAGCGGGTCTGCTGCGGATCGTGGCCGGACTCGGGACAAGGGCAGTGGACCGTCCGGGCCATGACTATCCGAGACTGGCGAATCTGGACCGCCCGGCGGTTCCCATGCAGAACAGTGTGGCGGACAGACACCGTTTTTCCCAGCGAATTATGGATGTGCTCGACACGGAGAAAAACGAACTGACAGAGGTAGAAATCGACTCGGTGATTGAGAAGCTGCCACTCTGGTATAAGAAAGCGGTCATGGAACGGGACTATGAGGCGGAAGCGGCCCTGAAGCGGATGAACCGTCCGCGGCAGGTCTGGTTTACCACCTGTCAGGGAATTCTGGAGAACAGAGAATTTACAGAACTGGCGCAGAAGATGCTCAAGACTCTCGAACGGGTATACGGGAATCCCGTGGACATTGAATACACCGTAAATCTGGACGATCATGGAGAGTTTGTCGTCAATCTGCTGCAGTGCAGGCCTCTTTATACCGGAGTACGGGGAACGGTCACGAAGATTCCGGAACTGCCGGAGAAAAATGTGTTTTTCCGTCTGAAGGATTCTGCCATGGGTGACTCGGTGAAAGAGAAGATCGATGTGGTCGTGCAGATTGACGCCAGAGCCTATTATGAATATCCATATGCCCTGAAGCCGCAGGCGGCGGAAGCAGTGGGAGCGATAAACACATATTATAAGGGAAAGAAGAAAAATATCCTTCTCATGACTCCGGGCAGGGTGGGTACATCCTCGCCGGAACTCGGCGTGCCGGTGAGCTTTGCACAGATATCGGGATTCTGCGGGATCTGCGAGGTGTCGGATAACCGGGCGGGATATATGCCGGAATTGAGTTACGGAAGCCATATGTTCCAGGATCTGGTGGAAGCGGGAATTTTCTACTGTGCATTGTGGGGAGACGGGAGAACCGTACAGTATGACGGGTCATTTTTCGGAAATCTTGAGGATCTGTTTCCGGTAATCTGTCCGAAACAGAAAGAACTGGCAGGAATGTTCCGGGTGAATGAGCCGGAAGATCTGTGGTATTGGAACAATGAGCAGACCGGAGAGACTGTGTGCGGGATTTTGTATGAGGAAGAGCCGGATACGGATAAGGCGGATAAGGCGCGCTGAAAAAGACTTTCGTATGCTTTTTCATGCTTCCGAGGCATAAAACAACATGAAAACTAAGTATTGGATATATTAAAAGTAAAGAATTATACTTGAACTGTAAGAAATGATATCTGGCGGTGAATTCCAATGAGACAACTGATATACCGGCTTATAGAGCCGGGAATGTCCATACCGGACGAGAGAAAGATTTTTTCCAATCATGACCTGAAGCTTCTGATCCTGCCGCTCTTTCTGGAGCAGTTTCTTGAAGTGCTGGTTGGCGTGTCCGATACGTTTATGGTGAGTTACGCGGGAGAGGCGGCTGTGTCAGGCGTCTCTCTTGTCAATATGTTCAATACGGTATTTATCTACCTGTTCTCAGCGCTGGCGGCAGGGGGCGCTGTGGTGGTGAGCCAGTACATCGGCAGCCGGGATGAAAAGAACGGCGATTTATCAGCAGGACAGCTTGTGATGATCGCCGCGGTCTTTTCCGCGGCTGTGACGGTATTCTCTCTTGTACTGAACAGGCAGCTTTTAAGACTTCTGTTCGGCGAGGTGGATCAGGATGTAATGGAGGCCTGTGTGACTTATCTCAGGATATCCGCTTACTCTTATCCGGCGATCGCGGTCTACAATGCCGGCGCCGCCATATACCGGAGCATGGGAAAGACCGATGTGACGATGAATATCTCCCTCGCGGCGAACGGGATCAATATTGTGGGAAACGCGATCGGCGTGTTCGTGTTTCATGCCGGTGTGGCGGGAGTCGCGTATCCGTCTCTGATCGCCAGGACATTTTCCGCAGTGGTCATTCTGGTACTCTGTTTCCGGAGGAAGGAACAGCCGGCGCCGGAACGGGAGCGGCATGGAAATAAGAGTTCTTCAGATCCGGTCCGTGTGCGTCTGTCATGGAGAAATATTTTCCGCTGGGAAAGGAGCATGGTGAAACGGATACTCGGGATCGCGGTGCCGAACGGCATCGAGAACGGTCTGTTCCAGCTCGCGAAAGTGGCGCTGAGCAGCATTACGGCGCTTTTCGGGACAGTGCAGATCGCGGCCAACGGGGTGGCGCAGAGTTTCTGGTCCGTGGCGGCCCTGATGGGAACCGCTCTGGGACTTGCCTTTGTCACGGTGATCGGACAGTGCATGGGAGCAGATGATGCGGAAGCAGCCGAATATTATATGCGCAAGCTCCTTCGGATCACTTTCCTTGCGTCCATCTTGTGGAACGGAGTGATATTGCTGGCAGCGCCATTGGTGCTCAGAGGCTATGCGATTTCCGATGAGGCGGCGCGTCTGGTGGTGATACTGGTCATCATACACAATCTGTTTAACGCTTTGTTCTATCCTCTGTCCGGCGCGCTCGCGAACGGTCTGCGGGCGGCGGGGGATGTGAAATACACAATGTATGTGTGCGTCTTTTCCACGTTCGGGTGCAGAGTTGTGTTTTCAATCCTGTTCGGTATCTGTCTGGATCTGGGCGTGATCGGCATCGCGTTTGCCATGTGCATGGACTGGATGATCCGGGCGGCATTCTTCCGGATCCGTTTCCGCAGCGGGAAATGGAAAGAATTCCGGGTGATCGGATAACAGAATGCATGGTTTTTAAATAATCCCCGGTATGTCTGTTATGAAAGCTGTAGTAAAATAAAGGTGTGATGTGAAAGATTTGGAATCAGAAGCGGGAATAAGTCCGGTGATAATAAGGAGGTCAGGATATGGAGATAAGAGTACTGAGATATTTTCTGGCTGTGGCAAGAGAGGAGAGCATCACGCGGGCAGCCGAAGCGCTGCATATCACGCAGCCGACCCTGAGCCGGCAGCTCTCACAGCTGGAGGAGCAGACGGGCGTGAAGCTGTTCATACGTGGAACGCGAAAGATCACACTTACAAATGAAGGCATCCTGCTCAGGCGCAGGGCGGAGGAGATACTGGAGCTGGTCGATAAGACGGAGCGGGAACTGACCGAGCAGGAGGAGCAGGTGGAAGGCGTTGTCGCCATCGGATGCGGAGACTTGAGGGCCGTGCAGAGACTGCCCGGGCTGATCCGTTCTTTCCATGAGAAATATCCTCTTGTGACATTTGATCTGTACACGGCGACGGCAGATCTCGTTACCGAGCGGATGGACCGGGGACTGACCGATATCGGACTTCTGCTGGAGCCGGTGGATCTGGAGAAATATGATTTCATCCGTCTGGCAGGGGTTGAGCGGTGCGTAGTAACCATGCATCCGGACGCTCCTCTTGCGGCAAAAGAGTATATCACGCCTGAAGATCTGGCCGGTGTTCCCCTGATCATGCCGCGAAGGGCGAACATACAAAGCGAGATCGCCAACTGGTTTGGGGAGTACTATGACAAGATCCGGGTGCTCTTTACGAGTAATCTTCCTTCCGGCAGTGCGGTCATGTCCAATCAGCAGCTTGCCTATTCGATCAATACGTGCGGGTCTGTTGATTTCTGGGATCAGACAAAATTGACCAGCCGTCCGCTGAAACCGGAACTGACAGCAACCTGCGCGCTTGCGTGGAAACGTCGGCAGCCCTTCGGGATCGCGGCGGAGAAATTTATACAATATGCCGGAAAAGTATTGCAGATGGGGAAAGATTAAATAATGATAAAAAGAAAATGATTATCAGCGGCCTGTACGCACGATCATCTTCTGGTACTGTTTCGGGGACAGTCCGTAAGTCCGTTTAAAAATTCGGATGAAATAATTTATATCATTATACCCGCATGCAGTGGCGATGGCAGTGACCGGCAGAGTGGAAGAGTTGATCAACGTGATCGCTTTTCTCATCCTCGTCTGATGGATAAAGTCTGTGAGTGTGTTCCCGGTCTCCTTTTTAAACAGATTGGACAGATAATTCTTTGAGATATTGAACATCTCAGCAAAAAGGCTCAGGTTCAGGTCTTCGCTGTAGTGGAAATCTATGTATGAGATAATGTCCTTTGTCACAGATGAATAGCCTTTCATTGCATAGTTTTTCACAAGAATACAGTATTTGTGTATCATCTCTCCGGCAAGTGTGTTCACCTCTCCGATGGATGACATTTTATTGATCAGCACGGCAAAACGAGTGGACAGATCGTCGATATAGAGCGGGTGAACGCCGCCCGTCTCCGCGGCTTTCCGGCAGAGTGTGTTCAGGATAATGGCAAGGTGCTGCTCATTCCTGAGGGGATTCTCCGTTCGGGGACGGATGTGATAAGTGTCAAATTTTCCGCGCAGGACATGAGCCTGTTCATAATCACCGGCTGCGATCGCCATCATCATTTCATTTTCTATCTTATATCGTTCCGTAATACTGTCTTTTGCCATCTGCGGGTTGTCTTTAACAGTATTGAAAATATTGCCTCCGTTATAGAAAAGCACGCAGTCTGCCGGCAGATGGTCCAGATGGTATTCCCGGTCGAACAGACCGGATGCCAGATACAGGACGAACTGTTCATAGGTCAGTGTGTTCTCTACGGTAGGTGTGGAATCGTAGAATACGGAGATATCATGCAGCTGCCGTTCCGGGATCTGATTCTTCTGCATGATATGATAAACATCCTCAGGTTTTATACGTCTTTCCGTAAAAGGTCCGATGGAAATCAATGAAAGATTTCCCGCTGAACGGTATTCATCGGGAATGCTGAGAAAAAAGTAATTGAAGAGAAAATTGTCCGTATGCCGGATGAGAGTGTTTTCACCCATTTGATGATTAAACAGTTCAAAAGTTTCATTATAAGAAAAATCTTTATACAGACGCTTCCGGAAACGATTATCGACCATTTCCAGATTTGAGAGATCTTCCTTCAGCTCAACTACATTGACGTTCTTTACATTTATGATTTTTGTAAACAGTTCCAGACCATTCTGCTTCATGGCGTACCTCCAAAAGTAGAAAAATATCATAGAAAAATCATACAATTTCCCCTGTTAATAAAATAGTATCATAAAATTATATGATTTTCAAAGTGAATTATCATAGCTGTCCGATCAAAATATAACTATACTTAAATTTAAAGGAAATGACTTACGGAAAGGAAGTGATCAGATGGGATACCCTTTTGAGGGATATGTGAAGAAGAAAGATTTCCTGATATGCATTGATTCAGACGGCTGCGCCATTGATTCCATGGATATCAAGCATATCCGCTGTTTCGGTCCCTGCATGGCAGAAGAATGGGGATTGAAGGAACACAGAGAAGAGATTTTGGAACGATGGAATGAGATCAACCTGTACTCTATGACAAGGGGGATCAACAGATTCAAAGGTCTTGCAGCAATTTTAAAGGAGATCAATGAGAAGCTGACGCCGATTGAAGATCTGGACTCGCTGCTTGCATGGGTTGAAGAGACGGATGAACTTTCCAATGCAGCGGTAAAAAAGGCATCTGAGGAGACAGGAAGTGTCTGCCTGAAGAAAGCGCTGCACTGGTCAGAAGCGGTAAACAGGGAGATCGGCCGGCTGCCGGAAGGAGAAGTGCAGCCCTTTGACGGTGTGCGCGCCAGGATCAGTGAACTTCACGAGACATGCGATGTGGCGGTCGTCTCTTCCGCAAATTACGAGGCAGTGAAAGAAGAGTGGACCGGGTTCGGGCTTATGGAGCATGTGGACCTCGTACTTGCGCAGAATGCCGGATCAAAGAAAAGCTGTATCGCAAAACTGCTCACCTTCGGCTATGACAGGGAGAAAGTCATGATGACGGGCGACGCGCCGGGAGATAAGGACGCGGCACAGTCAAACGGAGTGTTTTATTATCCCATTCTTGTAAGGCATGAGACGGAGAGCTGGGCAAAGATACCGGAAGCGGTACACCGGTTGAAAGAAGGAACATTTGCCGGGGCATATCAGGACGGATTGATCCGAAAGTTTGTAGAGAACCTGTCATAAAGAAAGGAGTACAGCCAATATGGTTAATTTAAGGGAGAAACCGTATTATTTGAACGACGAGCAGATCCGGTGGGTGGAGGACACCATCGCGGGAATGACGGTCGAGGAGAAGATCGGGCAGCTCTTCGTAAATATGGTAGGAAACACAGAAGAGAGAAGGCCCGATAATATTAAGAAAGTACTTGATACATATCATCCGGGTGCGATCCGCTATCGTAATGCGCCGAAAGAAGAACTGTGGGATATGGCGAACTGCCTGCAGGAAAACACAAAGATCCCGCTGTTGATCGCGTCTAACTGTGAGCAGGGCGGAAACGGCGGCGTCGGCGGGGGGACACCGATTGCCAATGGAGCGGCAATGGCGGCCATCGATTCCGAGGACGCGGTATATGAGATGGCGACGATCTCCGCATGTGAGGCGGCGGCTGTGGGCTGTAACTGGAACTTTGCGCCAATCGTCGATATCCTCTATAACTGGAGAAATACGATCGTTCAGCTTCGTGCGTTCAATGACGATCCGGACGATATCATCCGCTATGCGAAGGCTTTCTTCAAAGGGATGAAAACCCGGAATATGGCGACATGTATGAAACATTTTCCGGGAGACGGAACGGAGGAGAACGACCAGCATCTGATCATGGGCGTCAATGAATTCGACTGTGACAAATGGGATGCGACATACGGGAAAGTATATAGAGAACTGATCGATGCGGGTGTCATGACGATCATGGCAGGACATATTGCGCTGCCCGCATATTCCAGAAAATTGCGCCCGGGTATCAAAGATGAGGATATCCGTCCGGCAACGCTTGCGCCGGAACTGATCACGGATCTGCTGAAAGGACAGCTCGGCTTCAACGGACTTGTTGTCACGGACGCCTCTCATATGATCGGCATGTTCGGCGCGTCCATCCCGAGAAGCGAGCAGGTGCCGGCTGCGGTCGCAGCCGGCTGTGACATGTATCTGTTCTTCAATGACAGAGAAGAAGACTTCGGATACATGATGGAGGGCTATAAGAACGGTACGATCACAGAAGAGAGGCTGAACGACGCGCTTCACAGGATACTCGGCGTGAAAGCCGCGCTGAATCTGCACAAGCTGCAGGCAGAAGGAAAGCTGATGCAGCCGAAAGAGAATCTTTCCGTCGTGGGATGTGAGGAGCATCACAGAGCGTCCAGAGAGTTTGCGGACAAGTATGTAACGCTGGTAAAAGACCGTCTGGATTATCTGCCGATGACGCCGGAGAAATATAAGAGGATCAAGCTGGTTTATATCGGTTCCGAGGCGAGTGTCGTGGCAGGCGCAAAGATAAAGTCCAATGACGATGTTATCATCAGGGATATCGTAGGACAGCTTACAGATGCCGGATTCGAAGCAGACGCTTCAGTCGATGCGAAAAAAGGCAAGACCGAGGAGTTCAGGAAGAAATACGACTGTGTGCTCCTGGTCCTGAACGTCCGGGGATTTGCACAGTTTAACACAATGCGTGTGAAATGGGATGAGCCGGCAAAACAGCCGTGGTATATGTCGGAACTGCCGACAGTTGTCGTATCTTTGAGCAACACAAACTGTCTGATCGACGTTCCTATGGCAAGGTGCTATATCAACGCGTATATGGACCATCATGAGGCATTTGCCGCAGTGCTCGACAAGATGATGGGAAACAGTGAATTCAAAGGCAGATATAATGACAATGTATTCTGCGGAAGATGGGAGACCAGATTCTGAGGATAAATCGGGAAAGGAGACAAACCGATAAAATGAGTAATAATACAAATAAGGTAAGACCGTTTGGCATGAGAGATAAAGTGGGGTACATGTTCGGGGATTTCGGAAATGACTTTACGTTCATCCTTTCTTCAACATTCCTGATGAAATTTTATACGGATGTTATGGGCGTATCCGCCGCGATCGTCGGAGTCATGATGATGGTCGCAAGATTTGTGGACGCCTTTACCGACGTGGCGATGGGGCAGATCGCCGACCGGTCAAGACCTGCCGCAAAAGGAAAATTTCTCCCGTGGATCAAAAGGATGTGCGGTCCCGTGGCCCTGGCGTCTTTTCTGATGTATGCCGTGTGGTTTAAGGATATGCCGATGTCATTTAAGATCGTGTGGATGTTTGTCACATATCTGTTGTGGGGGAGCATCTGCTACACCGGAATCAATATTCCATATGGTTCCGTGGCGTCTGCTATTTCCCCGGACGCAAGAGACAGATCCGAGCTTTCAAGCTGGCGTACGATCGGCGCGACGCTGGCGAGTATGGTTATCGGCGTTGTACTTCCTCTGATCGTATATTATGAGGATGAGGCGGGAAATACGATGCTCTCCGGCACGAATATGGGGATCGCAGGCGCGGTCTGCTCTGTTTGCGCGGTCATCTGCTACCTGATCTGCTATAACCTGACGACAGAGCGTGTCAAGATTGAGAAGAAAGAAGAAAAATTCAACCTGATCCATCTGCTGAAGACGCTGGTATCCAGCCGTGCGCTGATCGGCATTGTAGTGGCGGCTCTGCTGCTCCTCCTTGCGCAGTTGACGTTAAACGCTATGGGACAGTATGTATTCCCGAATTATTTCGGAAGCGCGACCGGAGTGTCGATCTCGGGGTTCTGTACAAATATTATCGTAATCTTACTGGCTCTTATCATCCCTGCGCTTGCTGTGAAATTCGGAAAGAAAGAACTTTCGGCTTTCGGCGGATTGCTCGGGGCTGCCGTTTTCTTCCTGACCTATGTACTCCATACGCATAATGTATATGTGTTTATCGTACTCTATACGATCGGTTACATGGGAATCGCATTCTTCAATGTAAACTGCTGGGCGATGATCACGGATGTGATCGACGATGCGGAGATAAGAGAAGGTACAAGATCAGACGGTACGTTTTACTCGGTATATTCTTTCGCGCGTAAGATGGGACAGGCAGCTTCCTCCGGACTTTCCGGCGTACTTCTGACTATGGTAGGGTACACGACCGCGACGGCATTTGACGAAGAGGTCATAAACGGGATCTACGATATAACCTGTCTGGTTCCTGCAGCGGGATTCCTGCTGATGGCGCTTGCCCTGATCTTTATCTATCCGCTGGGCAAGAAAAAAGTAGATGAGAATGTTGCATATCTGAAGACGCACAGAAAATGAAAGTGAAAAAACGGATCGGTATTTGTTCATCGTAAATTCACCGTACACTAGGAGGAACATATGAGAAAAATAATTAATTTGAATAAAAACTGGAAATTTATTCAGCAGGATGCAGGCCTTCCGGAGACACTTCCCACTGACTGGAAGACTGTGGATCTGCCTCACAGCTGGAACGCGATAGACGGTCAGGACGGCAACGGAAGTTATGACAGGGGAAATTACTGGTATGCGAAAACATTCGAGACGCCGAAGCAGCCGCTTAAAGGCGGAAGAGTATATGTTGAGATTCTCGCCGCGGGCCAGCAGGCTTCTGTATATGTGAACGGGAAAAAGGCAGTTTATCATGAAGGAGGATATTCGGCTTTCCGTGCGGATGTTACGGATCTGTGCAAAGAGGACGGCGAGAATCTTCTTGTCGCAGCCTGCAGTAACGAGTATAAAGACAGTGTTTATCCGCAGTCGGCTGATTTCACTTTTTATGGGGGGCTTTACCGTGGCGTGAACCTGATCAGCGTGCCGGACGCACACTTCGATCTGGAATACTACGGAGGTCCGGGTATCCAGGTGACTCCGAAACCGTGCGGCTGCTGCGGCGCGACATTTGATATTGTATCTTATGTAAAAAATACAGATGAGAACTTTACCGTTTTATACTCTGTCTGCGATGCAGAAGGAAAAGAGGTTGCAAACGCATGCCGGCCGGCAGATGACACGGCTGTATCTATCTATGTGCCGGATGCTCAGAAATGGGAGATCGACAGTCCCTATCTGTATACGGTCAGGGCAATTCTTCAGCGCCGTAACGAAGCGTACGACGAGATATCTGCAAGAGTCGGTGTCCGAAGCTTTTCCTGCGATCCGGACAAAGGATTTATCATAAACGGAGTGGAGTCCCCGCTTCGAGGTGTAAGCCGCCATCAGGACATGCTTTATAAAGGAAATGCTCTGACAAGGGAAGACCACTACAGAGATGCAGCGATTATCAAGGAACTGGGCGCGAATACGATTCGTCTCGCGCATTATCAGCATTCACCGGACTTCTACGATGCCTGTGATGAGCTGGGATTTATCGTATGGGCTGAGATTCCGTTCATCAGCGTGTTTAACGAAGACCCGGCTGCACATCAGAACTGCATCAGCCAGTTAAAAGAGCTGATCATACAGAATTACAATCATCCGTCTATCTGTTTTTGGGGTATCTCAAACGAGATCCTAATAGGCGGTATTTCCGAGAAGTTAGTGGAGAACCATAAAGAACTCAATGCTCTTGCAAAAGAGCTCGATCAGACACGCTTTACTACGATCGCCCATGTGACGATGACACCGATAGAGGGACCGATGCACGGTATCACAGATGTAGAGAGCTACAACCATTATTTCGGCTGGTATGGCGGAAAGATGGAAGACAACGGACCGTGGCTTGATAATTTCCACAAAGTCCATCCGGATATCTGCCTTGGACTTTCCGAGTACGGCTGCGAAGGCATTATCACATATCACGGACCGAATCCGGCATGTAAGGATTACAGTGAGGAGTATCAGGCGCTGTACCATGAGCATATGGCAAAAGTGCTGAACGAGCGTCCGTGGGTCTGGTCCAGCCATGTATGGAATATGTTTGATTTCGGATGCGCGGCAAGAAACGAGGGCGGCGTAGCCGGACGCAACAATAAGGGGCTTGTTACCATTGACAGAAAGACAAAGAAAGACGCTTACTATATCTATAAAGCATACTGGAACAAAGAGCCGATGGTCCATCTCTGCGGCAAGCGCTACGCACAGAGAGCAGGTGAGACGACAGAGATCCGCGTATATTCCAACCGGCCGGCGGTTACACTTTACCTGAACGGCGAGAAAGTGGGAGAACAGACTGCTGATAAGGTATTTGTATTTACAGTCTCTCTTGCGGACGGATTTAATACGATTGTGGCCGAAGCAGGTACTCTGAAAGATACAATGACACTTGAAAAAGTGGAGAAAGAACCGTCTGTCTATGTACTTCCGGAAGTCAATGAGCGCGCCGAGGGCGTTGCCAACTGGTTCCGGACCGTGGGCGACCTTGACCTGAAAGCTCCGATGGAATTTCCGGAGGGAATGTACAGTATCAGGGACACGATAGAAGAACTTTCATGGAATCCGGAGACTCTGGAGATTGTGGCGAAAGTCTTCAAGCTGACGATGAACATGACGGTAAAACCGGGTGAAGGCATGTGGGACATGATGAAGGCTATGACACTTGAAAAGGTGGGCGAGATAGCAGGAAACCTTGCTCCGGAAGGATTTATGGAAAGCGTGAACGCGCAGCTCATCAAGGTCAGAAAAGGCTGATTGAACAGTAAAGAATTTAAATTCAAAACTCCGGGTACAGATTTTTTCGGTATCCGGAGTTTTCGCCGATAAAGACAGGCGTTTCGTCAAAATGCAGGATTCGGACTGCACCGGTATTGAAAGAATAAAGCGAGACAATATAAAAGAACACTTGTTCGAATCGGAGATTTGTGTTATTCTTTCTATAAAGAGGTTAAAATAATACCGGGAGGCGAAATGAATGGACGAAAGAACTTATATCGCGATCGATCTGAAATCATTCTATGCTTCCGTGGAATGCAGGGAACGGGGACTTGACCCGATGACTACGAATCTGGTAGTGGCGGACAAAAGCCGGACGGAGAAGACGATCTGTCTTGCAGTTTCCCCGTCTCTCAAGGCATACGGCATCCCGGGAAGACCGAGACTGTTCGAAGTGGTGCAGAAAGTAAGGGAAATCAACGCGCAGCGGCGGCAGAACGCTCCGGGGCACAGGTTTACCGGCGTTTCCTGCCGGACCCCGGAACTGCAGAAGGATCCGGCGCTGGAGCTGGACTATGTGGTCGCTCCGCCTCAGATGGCGCGGTATATGAAGGTCAGCGGTGAGATTTATGAGATCTATCTGAAATATATCGCGCCTGAGGACATCCATGTTTATTCTATCGATGAGGTATTTATTGACGCGACATCATATCTCGGGACATATCAGATGACCGCGAGGGAACTGACTATGTCGATGATACGTGACGTGCTCGATACGGTCGGCATCACCGCTGCGGCGGGGATCGGGCCGAATCTGTATCTCAGCAAAGTCGCCATGGATATTGAGGCAAAGCATATCCCGGCGGATGAGAACGGCGTGCGGATCGCCGAACTGGATGAGATGTCCTACCGGAGACTGCTTTGGTCCCACAGGCCGCTCACGGATTTCTGGCGGGTCGGGAGAGGCTATGCAAGAAAACTGGAAGAACACGGAATTTTTACTATGGGAGATATCGCGCGCTGCTCGCTGGGAAAACCGGCGGATTATTATAATGAAGACCTTTTATATAAGATGTTCGGAGTCAACGCGGAACTCCTGATCGATCATGCATGGGGATGGGAGCCGTGTACGATCGCGGACATCAAGGCATATAAGCCGCAGAGCAGCAGTGTCGGCTCCGGTCAGGTGCTGCAGTGCCCGTATCCGTTTGAAAAGGCAAGGCTGGCGGCTCGTGAGATGGCAGACCTGCTTGCACTGGATCTTGTGGACAAAGGGCTTGTGACCGATCAGATCGTTCTGACAGTAGGATATGATATCGATAATCTGAAAGACTCTGATCTGCGGAAGCAATACAGCGGCGAGGTGAAGACAGACCGTTACGGAAGAAAGATACCGAAGCACGCGCATGGTACGTTCAATCTGAAGCATCATACTTCTTCGACACGGCAGATCATACAGGCGGTCACAGAACTCTTTGACCGTATCGCAGATAAAAAGCTTCTGGTGCGGAGACTGAGTATGGCTGCGGCGCATGTCATCCCGGAAGGAAAGGCGCAGAGTGAAATGCAGTTCGAACAGATGGATCTTTTCACGGATTACGCAGCCCTCCGGAAAGAACAGGAGGAACAGGAAAAGGAGCTGGAGCGGGAGAAAAAGATGCAGAAAGCAGTGCTGGAGATCAAGAAAAAGTTCGGGAAAAATGCGATTCTGAAGGGAATGAATCTGGAAGAAGGAGCGACTGCCAGAGACAGGAACAGCCGGATCGGAGGACATAAAGCCTAAAGATTCAGAACGGAGGATATATGGAATGAAGGTTCAGGATAAAGAAAATAATTATGAGGACATTATCCGTCTTCCGCATCATGTGTCTCCTGTCCATCCCCATATGCCGGTATCTGACAGGGCAGCGCAGTTTGCTCCTTTTGCCGCGCTGACCGGATATGGCGATGTGATAAAAGAGACTGCGAGGCAGACGGAAGAGAAACCGGAACTGTCGGACGACGAAAAGGAGCTTCTGGATCATAAAATTCAGTTTGTCTGCGGGTTCCCGGGTGAGAGGCCGGGAGTGCTGATCACCTATTTTGTCCCGGATGAAAGGAAGTCCGGCGGCGCATATCATACCGCCGGTGGCAGGATCCGGAGGATCGATTCCGATGCGGGACAACTGATTCTTGAGGACGGGATGCGGATCGCTCTGGACTGCATAGTGGATATTTATCTAAAATAGAGCATCCGGGAATCCATGCGCCGAATCCGGAAAAGACAGGGCGGATAGTATGATCAGCTGCCGGAACTCATTACCAGAACATCGTCCTGCTGGATCAGCGTATCGCCTCTCGGAATCACGGTATTGCCGTCTTTCCGGCGGATCAGTACGATCAGGGAATTGGTCGGACCGTCCAGATCTCTTATCCGTTTTCCGATACGTTTATCATTTGGCTCAATCCTCATTTCATCCAGTACAGTATCCGCGTCGCCCTGATAACTTTCTCCGCTGAGGACGAGTACGTCTCCCTCGCGTAAAAGCACGTCTCCGTGGGGGATGATCGTCTCATCTCCGCGCTCGATCAGGACGACAAGCACATCGCCCATGTTCAGTTCGCACAGTCTTTTCCCGATATACCGGTGCCCCGGTTTCAGGCGGATCTGAATGAGCTGCATTTCCTGTTCATCCTGATAGTCGCTGAATGTCTTCATGACATTCTGGCTGTCATCTATCATATCCAGCTTTTCCGCGACAACCGGCAGAAGAAGACCCTGAAACGCTACGGAGATGACGGCAACGCAGAAGACGATATTGTAAACATTATATCCGCTGTATCCCGGGCTGACCACGGCGATAATGGCAAATACGGCAGACGCGGCGCCCCTGAGTCCGGAGAATGCAGTCAGCGCCTGCTGGCGCCAGGAAGCACGGAACGGCGTCATCAGCAGGAGTACCGCAACGGGTCTTGCGATAAATGTAAGTCCCAGAAATATAAGGAATGCCGTTCCGAGGATCGGCAGCAGCATGGATGGGATGACAAGGAGTCCCAACAGGAAAAAGATGAGCATCTGCGCCAGCCGGTCAATACTGTCAAAGAACTGGATCAGCGGAATCTTTGTCTTGTAGCGTGCGTTCCCCACGATAAACCCGAAAAGATATACGCTCAGATATCCGTTTCCTCCCGCAAGTACGGGAGCGGCATAGGAGAACATGACAAAAGCGATCATAAGGATCGTGCTGATACCGCCTGTCTCCAGATCGGTCTTCTTCAGGATCTTTATCGCGATCCGGCCGAGAACGCCTCCGAAGACAATACCGAATCCGATTTCCTCCGCCACGAGAAGCAGAATATTTTCGCCGCTGCCCGCCATCCAGTCAAGGATAATGATCGTCAGCATATACGCGACCGGATCATTGCTCCCGCTTTCCACTTCCAGCAGGGAAGCTGTCCCGTCCTTTAAGTTCAGCTTCTTGGAACGAAGGATGGAGAAGACGGAAGCAGCGTCGGTGGAGCTTAAGACAGCGCCGACAAGCAGCCCTTCCTGAAGGCTCATTCCTACGATATAATAACAAAACAGACCGGTCACACCGGCGGTGATGAGAACTCCCACCGTGGCAAGAAGAACAGACTGCGGCAGGATCGGACTCGCCTCCTTAAAAGATGTTCCGAAACCGCCGTAGAACATGATAAAGACCAGCGCGGTGCAGCATATCGTCTCAGCCGTTTCATAATTATCAAAAGGGATCTTCACGATCCCTTCACTTCCGAATAACATTCCCAGGGCAATAAAGATAAGGACCGCCGGAATGCCGAAGCGCTTTAGAAAGCGATTTGTAAGAATACATAATACGATTACCGATGAACACAATAAAAGACCTAATGCCATACACATGCCTCCTGTAAAATAAAAAGAGAATGGACGCACTGACAGTGGGGCCATTCCCTCTTTTCTTCAATTCCTGATTAAAAGTATAACATGTTATGCATGAAAATTTCAAGGACAGACTTCAATTCCGGCTGTTACCGGTAAAATGGTAAAATGATATGTAACTGTTGACATTACAACTGTAGAATGTTATCCTGACGATGTGAGATGTAACAGTCAATATTACAATAACGCCGACAGAGCAGCCGCGAAATAAAGTATACACCGGCAGCAGGAAAGACAGGAGGCAGATTATAATATGTCGATTCATGTATCAGACAGAGAAGAAACAGGCAGTTCAGCAGACCGGTCCCGCAGGCAGCAGGAAGAGAGGCTCGACTATCTTCTCCATGAGTTCAAGGAAGATTCAGTTCAGTACAGAAATCTGGAGACCGGGGATGATTACGACGAGAAACGGAGATATCTCCGGTCACTTATGAATATCCGTATGCCGGGACCGTTGGACGAAGATGTGGTGCGGGTCCAGGACGAATTTCTTACCGCAGAGGCGCGGGAGAAAGGTATCGTGGAGATGGAAGATATTCCCACAGCGGCGGAGCAGTATCAGAGCATTCATCCCTGCGCGGATAAGATTTCCGTCTGGCAGGGAGATATCACCAGACTGCATGTGGGAGCCGTCGTCAATGCGGCGAATTCCCGGATGCTGGGATGCTTCGTGCCATGTCACGGCTGTATTGACAATGCCATCCACAGCGCGGCGGGAATTGAACTGCGTGAAGCGTGCAGCCGTTATATGGACCGGAAGCGGATGCGGTACGGCCGCCGTTATGAGGAACCCACGGGACAGGCGGTCCTCACGGAAGGATATAATCTTCCCGCGGAATATGTGATCCACACAGTCGGCCCGATCGTGGCGGGACATCCGGATCAAAAGCTGAGGAATGACTTAAAGAACTGCTATCTGAATGTATTGAAATGCTGTGCGGAGCACAAGATCCGTTCCGTGGCGTTCTGCTGTATCAGCACGGGAGAATTCCATTTTCCGAATGCTGAGGCGGCGAAGATCGCGGTAGAGACGGTGACGGAATTTTTAAAAGAGCACGGCAGGGAATTTGACAGAGTTATCTTTAATGTATTTAAAGATGTGGACAGACATCTGTATGAGGAGGAACTGGGATAATGCAGTACATCTGCAGATGATTATGGAAGGAAAGAGAAAGTCTATGCAGATATCAAGCAGATTTACTATTGCGGTCCATATGCTGACGTGTATGGAGGCGTTTAAAGAGGAATATAAGATAACCAGCGATTTCCTTGCTTCCAGTATCAATGTGAATCCGGTCATCATCCGCCGGATACTGTCCCGGCTGAAAAACGCGGGACTGATCCGGGTAAAGAGAGGAACAGGCGGAGCGGCCATCATACAGCCTCCCGAGGAGATCACGTTTCTGGACGCATACCGGGCAGTGGAGTGCATAGAGGAGAATACACTGTTCCATTTTCATGAAAATCCGAATCCGGAATGTCCGGTAGGAAGAAATATCCATAACATACTGGATGACAAGCTGATCCGGGTACAGGAGGCAATGGAGCGGGAATTGGAGTCTGTCACACTGGCTGATGTGACGGGTGATCTGGGCAAGATCCTGAAAGGAGACGGACAATAATGTTTTCAGGGGTGTTTACACAGAAAAAATCAGAGAAATATTATGATAAAATTAAGCGGCTGAAATGTGCGCTGGATGAGGCGGATGATGTGATGATCGGCGCCGGAGCAGGTCTCTCCACATCGGCGGGCTTTGTATATGACGGGGAACGTTTTGAGAAATATTTCGGGGATTTTAAAGAGAAATACGGATTCCGGGATATGTATTCCGGCGGATTTTATCCTTATGATACGCCGGAAGAACACTGGGCGTACTGGAGCCGTTATATCTGGATCAACCGTTATAAGGACGCGCCGAAACCGGTATATGACGAGCTGCTTGCGCTTGTAAAGGATAAAGATTATTTTGTCCTGACAACTAATGTGGACCACTGTTTCCAGAAAGCGGGATTTGACAAGAAAAGGATCTTCTATACGCAGGGAGATTACGGGCTGTTCCAGTGTTCGGAACCGTGCTGCCGGGAGACGTGGGATAATGAAGAACTGATCCGCCGGATGGTCGAACAGCAGAAAAACATGCGTGTTCCGTCCGGACTGGTGCCGCGCTGCCCGAACTGCGGGAAACCCATGTCCATGAACCTCCGGGCCGACGATACGTTCGTGCAGGATGAAGGCTGGTACGCAGCGTCGGAGCGGTACTCCGAATTCGTGAGACGGCATCAGGGCATGAAAACGCTTTATCTGGAGCTGGGAGTCGGGTATAATACGCCCGGTATTATCAAGTATCCGTTCTGGCAGGCAGTATACCGTGATCCGAAGGCGGTATATGCGTGCATCAATTACGGGGATGCGGCGGCGCCGAAAGAGATTGCGGAGCGGTCAGTCTGTATAGATTCGGATATCGGAGAGGTACTGAAGCTGATATTATAAGAATATTATTGAAAAGTGTACTTTTACACAAAGACAAGGAGCGGGAACATATGCATGATATCTGGAATCCGTGGCACGGCTGCAGGAAGTGCTCGGAGGGCTGCGAAAACTGCTATATGTATTTCCTCGACCGGATGCGTGAGCAGGACGGAAGCCGGATCTACCGGACAAAGAACGGTTTTCGCTATCCCCTGTCAAAGGACAGACGCGGGAGGTACAAGGTACAAAGCGGGGAGATGATCCGGGTCTGCATGACTTCGGATTTTTTTCTTGAGGAGGCGGATCCGTGGCGAGACGACGCGTGGTCGGTCATGCGGGAGAGGAAGGATGTGAAGTTTTTCCTTCTGACCAAGCGGCCGGAACGGGTATCCTCCTGTCTGCCTTATGACTGGGGAGACGGATGGGACAATATATTTTTCAATGTGACCTGCGAGAATCAGCGGCGGGCGGATGAGAGGATCCCGATCTTGTTTGAGCTCCCGTTTAAGCATAAAGGAATCATGACCGCCCCGCTGATCGGTCCGATAGATATTGAAAAATATCTGGCAGCAGGGCAGATCGAGCAGGTGATATGCGGCGGTGAGAATTATGACGGTTCCCGGCTGTGCCGCTATGAATGGGTAAAACTCTTAAGCGACCAGTGCGGGAAACATGATATTACCTTTAACTTTATTGAGACGGGAACCTGTTTCGCGGTCGGTGAAAAGGTATACCGCATTCCGGATAAACAGACACAGTCCCGGCAGGCGTTCCGGTCCGGGCTGAACTATAAGGGGAAAGAGATCCGTTTCCACCTGACGGATGAATGGGGGTATGACATTCCGGAGGAAGAACTCTACGTTCCCCATTATCATCCGGTCACATGCGCGGAGTGTTCCGGCCGTCTGACGTGCAACGGATGTTCGGACTGCGGGAAGTGCGGGCGATAATCTATTAGAATCAACAGAGGGATAAAATATGCAGACAAGATCAAAGATGCTGAAAAAAGCTTTCACTGCGGCATTCCCATATACGATACCGATCTTTGCCGGATTCTGGTTCCTTGGGATTACATACGGGATCTATATGAATGTCTCGGGATTCGGTTTCTGGTATCCGATGCTGATGAGCATCACCATATTTGCGGGTTCCATAGAGTTTGTGACCGTCAATATGCTTCTTGGGGCGTTTGATCCGCTGCAGGCATTTGCCATGACTCTGATGATCAATGCGAGGCATCTGTTCTACGGGATTTCCATGCTGGACAAGTTCCGCGGCGTGGGACGCAAGAAGTTTTATCTGATCTTCGGAATGTGCGACGAAAGTTTTTCCATCAACTATACCGCGGATATCCCCAAAGATGTGGACCGCGGATGGTTTATGTTTTTTGTCACGCTCCTGAATCATTTTTACTGGTTCTCGGGCGCGACACTGGGAGGAATCTTCGGTTCGATGATCCATTTTAATACGGAAGGTCTGGAATTCGTTATGACGGCCATGTTCGTGGTGATCTTTACGGAGCAGTGGCTCAAAGAGAAGAATCATATGAGTTCGATCCTTGGGCTGGCGATCTCCCTGATCTGCCTCATTGCTTTCGGGGCGGATAACTTTATCATACCGGCGATGCCGGCGATCCTTGCGGTACTGTCTCTGCTGAGAGGTCCGCTTGAAGCCGGCGGGGCAGCAGATGACGACAGAGGGAATGATTCCGGATCAGAAGATTCCGGGCAGCGCAGAATGAAGATCAGCGGATCCGGGAGAGGAGGAGAAGCACAGTGACTTTGACACAACAATTTATTACGGTTGCAATGGTAGTCCTCGGCACGGCGCTGACACGCTTTCTGCCCTTTCTTATCTTCCCGGCAGGAAAGCAGACGCCGAAGTATGTACAGTATCTCGGGAGAGTGCTCCCGGCGGCAGTGTTCGGACTGCTCGTTATTTACTGTCTGAAGGATGTGAGCGTTTTTACCGGAAGCCATGGAATACCGGAGCTGATCTCGATCATACTTGTGATCCCGCTCCATGTGTGGAAACGGCAGATGCTCCTGTCTATCGCGGGAGGGACTGTGTGTTATATGCTGCTTGTGCAGTTTGTATTTTAGAAAATCAGCAAAGCAGAAAATACATGCTAAAAGTCAAATACCGGCAGTCTTTGCAGTGGATTTCCGCAGACTGCCGGTTCTGAATATTTATCTCAACACTGCTCCGCGATCGTGTACAGCAGCTTTTCCGTATCCTCCCAGCCAAGGCACGGGTCAGTAATGGATTTTCCGTATACATGGCTGGTTCCGATCTGCTGGCATCCCTCCACAAGGTAGCTCTCGATCATAACTCCTTTGACGAGCCTGTGGATATCGCTGTCGATCCGGCGGCTGTGCAGGATCTCTTTTACAATGCGGACCTGCTGTTTATATTTCTTTCCGGAGTTGGAATGATTGGCGTCGATGAGGACAGCCGGGTTTTCCAGCTCCCTTTCCTCATATTTTTCGAGAAGAAGCTGGATATCTTCATAGTGGTAGTTAGGGATCGTATTTCCATGTTTGTTTACGGCTCCCCTGAGGATTGTGTGCGTAAGAGGATTTCCTTCTGTCCGTACCTCCCAGCCTCTGGAGATGAAATCGTGCCTGCCCTGTGCCGCGACGACAGAGTTGAGCATGACAGAGAAGTCTCCGCTGGTGGGATTCTTCATGCCTACGGGGATGTCAAGTCCGCTGACCATCAGGCGGTGTTCCTGATTCTCTACAGAGCGGGCTCCGATGGCTACATAGGAGAGGATATCGGAGAGATAGTGCCAGTTATCCGGATAGAGCATCTCATCCGCGGCGGTAAGTCCGGTCTCCGAGATAGAACGGATATGCATATGCCGGATCGCGAGGATCCCTGCCAGAATATCCGGCTTTGCTTCCGGATCCGGCTGATGCAGCATTCCTTTATATCCTTCTCCCGTAGTACGGGGTTTGTTCGTGTAGATACGGGGCACAAGCACAAGACGGTCAGCAACCTTTTCCTGTACTTCTGCCAGACGGTTCGTATATTCGCATACGGCGTCCTCGTTGTCGGCCGAACAGGGGCCTACGATCACGAGGAATTTATCTGATTCCCCTGTGATCACATCACGTATAAGCCGGTCGCGCCCGGCCTTTATTTTTTTAATTTCTTCGGACATGGGTTCCAGTGCTTTGACCTCGTCCGGAGAAGGTAATTGTCTGATAAATGTAAAGCTCATGATATTTTCCTCTGTATCTCTTAGTTTTGCTGATCGGCGGAATCTCCGATCCTGCCCACCGGACAAATTATAATACAGAGAAGGAAAATTGTCGATACTTCTTTTTTTAAAATTAAAAGTCCGGACCCGATACTCGTAAAACCTCGTAAAACCGCGCCGGACAGATTACAAAAAAGTCTTGACAGGCAAAGGAAAAAAGTTTATATTTTCTTTATAGCGAGGGCGCTTGATCATCCGGTCAGGTGTCTTTTTATTATGTCGGGAGGAACATGATATGAAAGAACTGGTAGAACACACAGAGGGGATCAACCGGCTGATGGCGCGGTTCGGCGTCAAATTCGGGATATACAAGGGCGGTGAATTCCATGAGCAGATCTTCCCGTTCGACGCGATTCCGAGGGTCATCACCCATGATGACTTCCTGCGTCTGGAAAAAGGTCTGATTCAGCGCGTGGACGCTCTGAATCTGTTTTTGAATGATATATACGGGGAGAAGAAGATCATAAAAGACGGTGTCGTACCGGAAGAATTTGTATTTATTTCCTCCGGTTATCTTCCGCAGTGCGAGGGCATTACGCCGCCGAAAAATATATACAGCCATATATCGGGCATTGATCTGGTGCTCGGAAAAGACGGGGAATGGTACATACTGGAGGACAACCTGCGTATTCCTTCAGGCGCTTCCTACCCTATGATCGCCAGAGAAATCTGCAGAAGAGTATCGCCAACTACATTCAGCAACAATTTTGTGACAGATAACAGGAATTATGCGGCTATGCTGCGGCAGACCATGGAATGGGTGAATACCGGCGGGATCCCGGTCATCATGACGCCGGGACGTTACAATGCGGCATATTTCGAACACTCCTATCTGGCAGAGCGGACGGGCAGCGAACTTGCCACCTGTGCGGAGCTGTTTGTGGAAGATAATTACCTTTATTACAGAGATTACCGGGAAAAGAAGCAGAAAGTGGGCGTGATCTACCGGAGGATCTCGGACGAATATCTGGATCCTATGACATTTAATCCGGAATCGCTGATCGGAATCCCGAATATTATGGATGTGTACCGCAGCGGCAATGTGGCTGTCGTGAACGCCCCGGGAAACGGAGTGGCTGACGACAAAGGCATCTATTACTTTGTCCCGAAGATGATACGTTATTATCTGGATCAGGAGCCGGTTCTCAAAAATGCTCCGACTTATCTGCCGTTCTACGACGAAGACAGGAAATATGTACTTGACCATCTGGAGAAGCTGGTCATCAAGGATGTGGCGGAAGCAGGGGGATACGGCGTGATCTTCGGCAATGAACTGAGCAGTGAGAAACTCTCGGAGATGAAGAAACTGATCGAGAAGGAATCCCGGCGTTTCATTGCCCAGGAGGTCGTTGATTTTCAGGACATGGAAGTTATGGAGGGAGATAAAAGAGTACTCAGAAAAGCAGATCTCCGCGCGTTCGTCCTTTCGGGTGAGACTACGAGGGTGTGGGCAAGCGGCCTTACAAGATTTTCGAGAAATGCGGATTCATTTGTGGTGAATTCATCACAGGGAGGAGGATTTAAAGACACATGGGTATTATCTCAATAGAAAAAGTAGATCATCTGTACTGGCT
>CAZJRY010000011.1:0-31413 GCA_964548625.1 uncultured Mediterraneibacter sp. | reverse complement strand
GTAATTCCTTACTGGCTGTAAGGGAGATTAACCATAAATATATTGTAGTAGGAGGAAAAGATGAATAACATAGAGAGAAGAGACAGGGAGATGGCTTATATCTCCGACGAGTCTGTAATGGAAGAACAGAAAATCTGCCGCAGGATACTGCAGCGCCTGAATACGGTGGACCGGTCTGATTTTGACGAAATCGGCAGGATCATCAAAGAACTTCTCGGAAAGTCAGACGGAGCCTTTATCAATCCTCCGTTCTACTGTGACTACGGATCTCATATCGAAGTCGGGAAAAACTTCTTTGCAAACTATAACTGCACGATCATCGACGTGGCGAAAGTAAAGATCGGCGACAACTGTCAGATGGCTCCCAATGTAGCGATCTATACTGCGGGTCATCCGCTCCATCCGGTCTCCCGCAATTCTATGTATGAGTACGGCGTCAGCGTGACCATCGGGGACAATGTCTGGATCGGGGGGAACACCGTCATTATGCCGGGCATACATATCGGAAGCAATACGGTCATCGGCGCAGGGAGTGTGGTAACGAAAGATATTCCGGACTGGGTCGTGGCTGTGGGGAATCCGTGCAGAGTGATCAGACAGATCACGGAAGATGACAAAAAATATTATTACAAAGACAGAGAATTCGATCCTGAGGCATGGGAATATATATCCGAATTTTAACCGAAAATGGAAATGGGGACGTAGTAAAACTCGGTTTTACTACGTCCCCATTTCCATTTTCGGTTATTCCGATACTTCCAGCAGGTTCAACAAATCTTCCCTGCTCATTCCTGCAAGCTGTCCGGTCTCGCCTCCTATAACCTGATCCGCCAGATCTCTCTTCGTTTCCTGAAGTTTCTGTATCTTTTCTTCGATCGTATTTTTTGCGATCAGCTTATATACCGTCACTTTCTTTGTCTGTCCGATACGGTGCGCCCGATCCGTTGCCTGATTCTGTGCCGCCACGTTCCACCACGGATCATAATGGATCACGACGTCCGCTCCTGTCAGATTCAGTCCTACCCCGCCGGCTTTCAGAGAAATCAAAAAGAGAGGGATATCCCCTTTATTAAACTTTTTGACCAGTTCCAGACGTTCCTGTTTCGGAGTCGAACCTGTGATCACATAATATCGTATCTCAGCACGATCCATTTCTTCTTTCAGGATATCGAGCATAGAAGTAAACTGTGAGAATAAAAGTATCCTGTGTCCTCCTTCTACAGCGCTTCTGACAAGATCTATGCACGCCTCCGCTTTTGCCGCCCCTTTATCATAATTCTCAAAGCACAGCGCCGGATCACAGCAGATCTGTCTGAGTTTCGTGATCTCTGCCAGAATGCGGAACCGATTCCGATTAAAATCTTCCTGTCCGCCGCTCGCAATGCTTTCACGAAGTTTCAGCAGCTGAGCGTCATACAGTTTCTGCTGTTCGCTCTCAAAGCGCACGTACCTCGTCTCTTCGAGTTTTTCGGGCAGATCTTTAAGCACGTCTTCCTTGTCTCTTCTCAGTATAAATGGGGAAACCATTTTTTTCAGCCGTTTCATGGCGTCTTCATCCTGATGCTTTACGATGGGAGTCTCGATCTCACGGCGGAAAACGTCATATCCGTAAAGGAAGCCCGGCATCAGATAATCGAAAATACTCCACAGCTCGCTCAGCCGGTTCTCGATCGGAGTCCCGGTCAGGGCATATCTGGTGCGGCTTTTTATCACCTTGACAGCCTTGGACGACGCCGTTGTATGATTCTTGATATACTGCGCCTCATCGATCACCTGATATAAGAATTCTTTGTCTTCATATAACGCTATATCTCTCCGGAGCAGATCGTATGACGTAATGAGCACGTCTGCATCCTGCCATTGCGCGATCAGCTCTCTTCTCTGCTCCTGGCTGCCGGAAATAAGCGTAACCTTAAGTCCGGGTGCGAACCGCGCGAACTCCTCGCCCCAGTTAAACACAAGGGAGGCCGGCGTGACGATCAGGGATGTGCCTTTCTTCCCCTCTTCCTTTGCCGCGAGAAGCACAGAAATGGTCTGAAGCGTTTTGCCAAGTCCCATATCGTCTGCCAGGATTCCGCCGAAATTCCATGCTTCCAGCGTCCGCAGCCATTTGTACCCTGTCTTCTGATAATTCCGCATGATACCGGAAAGGCTTGAAGGTTCTTCAAAATCCGCATCTGAAATCGTCTTAAACTCTTTGACCATCTCTCTGAAGCGGCTGTCCCGTGAAGAATACACTTCTTCATGCTCCTCAAGCATCTGATCAAGATAGAGCGTACGGTACAGCGGAATATGCATATTCCCTTTGATGAAATCTTTCCCTTTCAGGCGCAGCGCATCCGCAAGCTCTGAGAGCATCTGCACGGAATCTTCTTCCAGATCGGCAAAAGCGCCGTCTTTCAGCCTGTAATATTTCTTTTTCTGCCGGTAACTCTCCAGAAGATCCATCAGTTCTTCCGGCGGAACGTCCGTCGTCCTGATATCAAGATTCAGAAGACCCGACGATACCGAGACGCCGATACTCACTTTCACCCCGCGCACGGCCTGACGGTTCCTGAATGCAGCCGTACACCGCACTTCTCCGAGACCGAGCAGGGCGTCTGTTCCCATCGCCGTCATGCGGTATATCGTCTCTTCCTCTCCGCCGCAGCGCAGACAGTCTCTTTCTATATCCGGATAAGGAAGCCACTGCATAACCTTTGCCAGCATCTCTGCCTCCCGGTTCGAATCCCGGAAAGACTCGATCATCCGCTCCTGATCTAACAGATCAACAGATGAAAACTCCCGTCCGGCATATTTCGCAAAAACCCGGCAGGTAATGTCACCCTCTTCCGCGTCCAGATAAAAGGTAAATTTCACATCCGGCGGCAGATACCTGCGGATCAGTTCCGGTTCTTCCTCCGTAACCTCGAGAATATCCTCCAGCCCCGGCAGAACAGTATAGTAGAACTCCGCCATCCGGCTTCTGCCTACCGTAAATGAAAAACGGCGCCCGTCCGCAATTTCAGCCAGCGGCTCTGTCTTTCTCCGGAAATCGGCGTCAGTCCTCAGCATTTTCCTGTCGGAAATATAGTATGCGGCATTGGTTCCGTAATAAAGTCGGGGAAGCTCCCCGCTCACAGTGATCCCGTGAAATTCTTTTTCGCCCTTTATTTTATTTTCAGATATTTTTATCCGGATTTCCGGATTTTTTTCGCCGGCACTGATCTTGCCTTTGGAATTATCATCCTTATCATCACAGTATACATCCCTTGTTTCTCTGAGAAGCTCATAAAAACGGTCCAGGCGCCAGCCGAACAGATCTACCGAATTTCCGCTCCTTGCCATTTTTGCCGCGCTGTAATAACTTCTGTTAAGCAGCTTTTCTTCCAGCTGGTTTTCCTCCTGCACTATACTGTGCAGAAACTGGAACCATTGCTTTCCCTGTTCCGTAAAATCCTGCAGGCAGTGCCGTATGACCGTGTTCTTTCCATATGTACCTGTTTCCGTATTTTTGACTTGTCTGCAGAACAGGCTCAGATCTTTTACAACAAAAAGTTTTTCCGTTCCTATGCGGAAAGACAGTTCCAGCTTATCGTATCTTTTGATCAGACGCGGCTCAAGATAAATCGTCTGATGCTCTTTTCCCTCGGCTGCTATGGAATTTGCCCGTGTTCTCTCGACAGCTCCCAGAAGTATTTCTGCTTTCTGGTCGGTCGCATCTGCTACAGGATACTCTTCCAGATAGTCTTCAAGTTCTGTCATAAGCGCAGCCGTATACGCACAGGTCGTCTTCTTAGAATACCACCTCATATGATCCTTGAGGCATTCCGCACAGCGGCAGTCTGACTCGAGTACTTCATTTCTTGAAAAGATAATGCTGACATCAAACTCTCTTGTCCCTGATATTCCTTTTCCAAGCGCCTGCCCGCACACTTCGCCTGTTCTCCGCTCGTAGCATGGCATGACTCTGACAAGCTTTACTTTTCCTTCTTCAGCCAGCCGACTGCCGGCAAGCTTCGCCGCCGGCGAAAATCCCATTGAATCAAAGATCTTCCCGCCGTCAAAATAACTGTACTGGGAAAGGGACGCGATCTGCTCGATTCCGCTCTCCCCGGTATCATCCGGATCTTCCCATGCTTCTCCGAGAAGTTCGTACTCTTTATTCCTTTCCCTCTGGTTGTTCCCGCCTGCCTGCAGATATTCACGCATGGCTGCAGCCTCTTCCTGCTGTCTCTCCTGACGTGCCTTCTCGTCGGCGCGCCTTCTTGCTTCCTCCTCCATGCGCCTTTTCTCTTCCCTGCGCTTTTTCTCCGCCTCTTTGCGCTCCTGTTCTGCAAGGCGGCGTTTTGCTCCACTTTGCTGCTTTAACGTTTCCTTCTCCCTGTTCTCGGCCGCCTGGCGCTTTCGTGCCTCTTCCTTCCGTTTTTTCTCCTCTTTACGCTTTCTGCGTGCCTCCCGGCGCCGTTCTGCCTCCTGATCCGGTTCTTCCTTACTTTGCTTTTTCTCCCGGACAGCCTCTGCATCTTTTGCATTTTCAGCCGTCTTTTCCCTTTCAGGTGTCTTTATCTCTTCCGGATGGATCGCATAGAGCACTGCGGCCATATGCCCGCAGCAGCCACCGCCTTTCGCCATCGGGCATGTACACTTTCCCCTCACGAAATTACCGTTTTTCATATAAATGACGACCTCGTACCTGTGAATTCCTAAGACCGCCGCAGTGTAATTCCCGTTCTTCTCAGTCAGGTCTGCTACGCGGCCTTTCCGAAATTCATTTTTTCCGTAATCAAGGGCGTTTTGTCTGAAATGTTTCTTCCAATCTTCTGCCATTGTATCCGTCTTCTTCGCTATCTGCCTGAATTGCAAATCCTTATCTGCTACCGGGATATTATATCACACTATATACCATAAATAAACCGAAAATGGAAATGGGGACGTAGTAAAACCGAGTTTTACTACGTCCCCGTTTCCATTTTTAAACCATTTCAAGACATTTCAGTATATACAGCCATCCCGTCAGCGTAAACGCGCTGAACAGTGTCGTCAGCATGACCACGCTGGAAGTCAGCACACCCTCGTGTCCCATGTTCCGCGCCATCACATAGCAGCTCACCGTTGTCGCCGAGCTGAGCATGACAAGAATTGCAACCAGCTCTTCTCTCCGGAATCCCATCCATATAGCAAGAGGAAGGAACAGGACGGCGAATACGACCAGTTTCATTACCGATGCAACGGCCGCCGGTTTCACTTTTCCGAATGCTTTCTTCAAATCAAAACTCGCGCCCATCGCCATCAGTCCCAGCGGCGTCGCAGTCGCTCCGATGTCCGATACTGTCTTTTCCAGAATGGACGGCATAGGCAGTTTCAAAGCTGACCACGCCAGCCCCGCCGCGATGCCGAGGATGATCGGGTTCGTAATAATTCCTTTGAGCGTTGTCCTCCACATTTCTTTATCCGTTTTCTTCCCCTCCGGTTGGGAGAATGAGAGCACGGCAACCGCCATGATATTATAAAGCGGCACACTGCCGATGATCATAAGCGGGGCCATTCCGGCATCCCCATATATATTCTGGATAAACGCGATTCCCAAGATTGCCGCGCTGCTCCGGTACGCCGCCTGTATAAATTCTCCCTGTATGCTCTTATCCCGCCAAAGAAAAGATACCAGAGCCGCAAGTCCGATACTCACCAGAGTGATCACAAAACAGAAGAGAACGAATTTTATGTTCCATGCCTGAGAAAAATCTACCGTGGCAAGATCTGCGAACAACATGGCAGGCAGCGGCACAAGAAAAACAAATTTGTTCATCTTCGAGGCAAATACTTCGTCGATCACACCAGTCTTTTTAAGCACAAATCCCAGCACCATCAGAAGGAATACCGGCACTGTTGCGTTCAGGCTGAAGATCAGATTATCCATAATAAACGGCTCCTTTTATCACAGCTGTTATTCTCCTACGATACACACGCGGATCAGGTTTGTCCGCCCCGGGATGCCAAGCGGGATCCCGCCTGTAAATACGATCTTGTCGCCCTCGTCCACGATCCCGTGTGCCTGTGCCGCTTCGATGGCGCGCAGACAGAGGATCTCCGAACTGTACTCTTCCCTGATCTGAATCGGAAGTATCCCCCACGACAGGTTCAGCTGTCTGCAGACTCTTTCCGAGCTGGAGCAGCCTGCGATCAGGCACTCCGGGCGGTACTTTGAGATCATCCGCGCCGTGTTTCCGGTCTTGCTGACCGCGAGGATCGCGTTGGCTTTCAGGTCGATGGCCGTCATGCAGGTGGCATGGGAAATCGCGTTTGTAATATCCGGATCCTCGCTCCTGCCCCTGCTGCGGAAGATCGCGTTGTAATCAATATTCCGCTCCATGTTCACAGCGATCTTTACCATCATCCTCAGGGCCTCCACCGGATACCTGCCTGCAGCCGTCTCGCCGGAAAGCATGATCGCGCTGGTCCCCTGATAGATCGCGTTCGCCACGTCCGTCGTCTCCGCCCGGGTCGGGCGGGGATGGATCATCATGGAGTCAAGCATCTGCGTGGCAGTGATGACAACCTTTCCCGCCTCATAGACCTTGCGTATGATCTTCTGCTGGATGATCGGGACCTGCTCCAGCGGGATCTCCACGCCCATGTCGCCTCTGGCGATCATAATGCCGTCCGCAGCCCCGATGATCGCGTCAATGTTGTCTACTCCCTGCTGATTTTCGATCTTGGCAATGATATGAAGGTCCTGTCCGCCGTTATCGTTGAGGAGCTGCCGCATCTCACAGATGTCTTCGGCAGTCCTTGTAAATGAAGCGGCTACGAAGTCAAAGCCTTCCTGTATACCGAAGAGAAGGTCGTCTCTGTCTTTCGGGCTGATAAAGGGCATCTTCAGCTCCACGCCCGGCACATTGACTCCCTTGTGATCGGAAATATCGCCCCCGTTCTTTACGATACAGACGATATCCTTATCTATGATATTTACAACTTCCATTCCAACCAGACCGTCATCGATCAGAATGGAATCACCCGGTTTTACATCTTTATAGAGCTCCTTATAGCTGATCGTCACCTGCTCCCTGGTCCCTTCGATTTCATCGTTTACAAGGGTAAACTCCTGCCCCTCTTCCAAAGTGATCTTCTTATCCTTAAAACACCCGATACGCACTTCCGGCCCTTTGGTATCCAGAAGAGCCGCGATCGGCCTGTCAAACTGTCTGCGCAGTGTTTTCAGTTTATCCAGACGCACCTTCTGTTCTTCGTGGGTGCCATGTGAAAAATTAAAACGCGCCACATTCATTCCTTCCCGGATCAGGGCTTCCAGAACCCCCTCTCTGTCAGTGGCGGGTCCAAGTGTGCAGATGATCTTTGTTTTTCTCATAATCTTTCCTTTCCGGATGACTCCTTGCTTTGATATAACGGTCCGCCTCTTTACGGAAGCAGACGCTAAAGTTATTGTACATCATTGCCGGGGCAATATCCAGAGAGAAATCTTAATAAGATGAACTGTTACGAATATATTCTTTCAACGCTATTCTTGCTGAGCCGCCGCATCGTTTACACATCTGAGCGCATTTAAGCTCCTCGGATAACCGATATAAGGCAGGCACTGCGAAATGATCTTGATCAAAAATGCCTTGTCATTTCCTACTTTCATATTGCCCGCCGCGTGGGATACAAGCTGCGGCTCGCATCCTCCCTGCGCCGCGAGGAAACAGAATGTGATCATCTCTCTCTGACCATAATCAAGCCCCCTGCGGGTATAGTAATCACCAAAACAGTTGCCTGACAGCCATCGATTGATATGGCGGCTCTCCTCCGGGCCCGATGCGGCAAATCCTTTCATACCGTCTCCGAAAATATCCACCTGTGCCTGCTCACCCTTTTCCACACGGTCCTCTGTTGTTGTAGTTGCCTGACCTTCCAGCGGAAGTGTGATACCTTTTTCCGTCAGAATTTCGTTGACCACGTCAAAAAACGGGCGCACTCTCCCGATACCGAGATAAGCGCATGCCTGATAAACGATCTCCTTTACCTCTGTCGGCGTCACCCCGAGGTTCAGGGCACCGGGAAGCACTTCCCTGAATTCATTGATTCCCTGACACCCAAGTAAAGCGGCAAGAATCGCCATCATCCTTGTCCTGTCATCAAGATCATCCTGATTCACTGTCTCGTCGAAGGAAAAGTTTGCGAAAAGCTCAGCGAATTCCGGATCTGTGGACGCAAGTTTAAATTCACCATCCGGATATAATCTGTTGCTATATTTTTCTGCTGCTTCTGTCATGATTGTTCATCCTCTCTTTCTTAATATCCCATGATTTTCTTCTCAGGTCTGATAAAGTTTTCCTTCCTGTACTCACTGTTTTTCGGATACAGACAGATTTGGAGAGGGCATATACCCTCTCCAAAATACATTGCATGCTACTTTAATTTTCCGTATTCTTCGCAAGAAACTGCCTCGAGCCATTCATTTGACGCTCCCTCTGCAGGCACCTCAATGGCAAGATGCTGGAACCAACTGTCCTTTGCCGCTCCATGCCAGTGTTTTACTTCCGGCGGAATGCTTACAACATCACCTGCATGCAGCTCCTGTGCAGATTTTCCCCACTCCTGATACCAGCCGCGACCGCCCGTTACAAGCAGGATCTGACCGCCTTTGTGGTGAATGTGCCAGTTGTTACGGCATCCCGGTTCAAAAGTCACATTGCCCACACCGACTCTCTCTGTTGAGAGCATCTTCAGATAGCTTTGTCCGATAAAGTACTGCGCGAATGCTGTATTCGGCTCTCCGATCTCAAAAACATATCCGCCGCCTAAGTCCTGTTTCATTTTTTCTGTATCCATGTGCAACGCCTCCGATTTAAATATAATTATTATCTTATAATCCGTATATATTATATAACCGATTGAGGCTATAGACAAATACTTAGATTACATGATGTGGCATGCCCGGCAGATATGATTATAAACAGGCTCGATCATATCCCGGTAAAATACCGGAAGTCTATGTTCTTTCATCCGCAATATATCTTCTCCTTCATTTTATGAATTATCTGTGAACTTTTTCATTTTACAATACAATAATGACGATTCATTGATATACTTTTTTGTTAGAGATTCTTATTTATTATGGAGGATATGATTATGTTTCAAATTCTTGTCGTGGACGATGACCGGCATACCAGATATTATCTCAATGAAGTTCTCTCAAAGGCCGGATATAAACCTTTTTCCGCGTCCTCTGCAAGTGACGCGCTCAACCTGATCAAAAAGATTCCTTTTGATCTTCTGATCGTAGATGTTATGATGCCGGGTATGGATGGTTATGAGTTTACCAAACTTCTGCGTGACTGCCGGTATGATCTTCCCATTCTGATGCTGTCCGCCAAACAGCTTCCCGATAATATCAAGCACGGCTTTCTCGCGGGTACTGATGATTATATGACAAAACCCGCCGATGAGGAGGAGATGCTTCTCCGGATCCGCGCTCTGCTCAGACGGGCAAGGATCGCCTCGGATCACAGACTGACCGTAGGGCAGACTATTCTCGACTATGATGCCCTGACTGTTACCAGAGGGAAAGAATCCCTGACTCTGCCGCCCAAGGAGTTTCTTCTTCTGTATAAACTGCTTTCTTATCCAAATAAGATCTTTACGCGTATCCAGCTTCTGGAAGACATCTGGGGACCGTCTACAGATTCGATGGAATCGACAGTCAGCGTACATATCAACCGTCTGCGGAATCATTTTGGAGATAGTCCGGACTTCTGCATTATGACGGTCCGCGGGCTGGGATATAAAGCACAGATAAAGGAGGCCGGTTTATGAATGAAGAATCACACTTTATAAATAATCTTTCCCATGAATTCAAGACACCCGTTGTATCGATTCTGGGATTCGCGCAATTACTGAAAAATGGAGATTTAAGTGAACAGAAAAGAAATGAATATCTTGATATAATAATTTCTGAATGTAAACGGCTGTCCGATCTTTCTGCAAATCTGCTTAGCCTCTCCAAAGTGGAAAGCATGTCCGGATTGCCGGATACCGTACCCTGTAATATATCGGAACAAATCCGCGAAACCATCCTGCAGCTGGAGTGCAGATGGGAAGAGAAAGAGATCATGTTTAATCTTGATCTGGACGACTGTACGCTTCCCTGTAATCCGGAGTTATTAAAACAGGTATGGATCAATCTTATCGACAACGCCGTAAAATTTTCTTTCCGTGAAGGTGAAATATCTATCCGCGCAGGACAGACCGGCGGTTATTTTCAGTTTCAGGTAAGCGACAACGGTATCGGTATGGATCTCCCCACGCAGGAAAAAATATTTGACCGCTTCTATCAGGGAAATACGTCACATACCTCAGAAGGGAACGGACTGGGTCTCGCTCTCGCGAAGGAAATAATAACGCTGCATCATGGCACGATCCGTGTCGAGAGCGAACCGGAAAAGGGGAGCACATTTACTGTGCTCCTCCCCGCTTCCTGAATTTTCCGTTCTATTCTCCGGATGAGCTGTCCAGAATTGCCGCGTTCACCGTTTCTTTCAGATCCACCACAGCCGCTCTGTCCGTATAGTTCAGCTCGTCTCCGTTCAGCTCTGCAATACACCATGAGCCGTCATACTGGTAAAATACAAGTTCGACAGTGGAGTATTCGTCCGTATTTCTGTTGAAGGTGAGCTTCAGTTCTTCCTTGCTGCCGGAAAGCGACGGCTCGTCATCCGGTACGTCGTCGTCATCCGAATCTTCGTCCGCTTCTGCGATTGTGATACCGGAAATCTCATCCAGGACATCTGAAAACTCGATTTCCGCATCATTAAACGTAAAGGTATACGCATCGTCGCCGTCTGATTCCATTTCGATCACATATATGCTGCCGTCAAATTCCACCTCTATACTTTCCACCGTATCCCAGTCAAGGAGGATCACCTCATCCGGCTTCAGTTCTTCGTAAGAAGCATCCACAGCAGCATTGTATACATCCTCACTGATACTGTAGATGATATTGGAATCTTTCAGCTTCGCGTAATAGGTGCCGTCTGCTTCCCCTACTTCATACGCGAACTCCTGCTCATCATCGCTGTCATCGTCCGATTCGTCTTCAGACGAATCCTCATCTTCGTCCTCTGCCGGCTGATATATTATCGTCACGGACGCGTCCGGTTCATCCAGCCCATAGGATGAGAGCTCGGAATCATCGGCATAATAATCAACACATGCCTCCCATGAGAATACGGAGAGCGTTGTAAACAGTTCCTCTGTGTTCTCATTGTCAAGGTTGAGCCACTCATCGCTGTCTTTTAAGTAATAAGTATAGGCGTCGCTGTAACAGTATCCGCTGTCTTCCTGATAGATCATTTCTTCTGTATCGTCGTTGACCACTGTAAGTTCGGAAATACTTTCCATCTCCGGTATTTCCTCTTTCTGCACACAGTCAAGCAGCGTATAGGAAATATCGTCGATCAGCCCCGAATCTGTCAGATAAACATAATCATCGCCGATTGATATATATACTTCGCCGTCTGAAAATGTCTCGTCGCCGACTGCGATCTCATAGGTCTCATCCGAAGTTTCCACCGTGATGTTATAAGACGGGCTGCTCAGTCCGTAGACGCCCAGACTCTGAACTTCTTCCACCATCTTGTCGGAAGTGATCTCGGAAAGATTTTCCGCGATTTCATCCAGAAGATCCTGATCTACCGCCATTTTATCATCGTCTTCGTATACCCATTCTCCGTCTTCGCATACAAACGCCAGCTCATCGTCTTCATAGTTCCATGTAAGACGGGTAATGTCCTCACTGTCCACATCTACGATCGTCGTCTCTGTCCCGGTCATCTTCTCTTCAAAATCAATCTTTGATATGACCACCGCACCGGCGATGCAGACTACAAGGACGCCGCACAGGATGATCAGCCTTTTTTCTCTTTTCATCTTCGCTTCCTCCTTACTACAACGATGATGCCGATGATCAGATAAGCCGCCGGGATCGCCCCGATCGTTATGACTTTGATAAATGAAGAATCACTGGTGCTGATAGTCAGATATTCGTTTGTCAGGCTCTTGGAGCGGACAGAAATACTGTCGTCCTTCTCACACATCATTTCCAGTGCATTGAGCACCATATCCTCATTCGCGTCAGATGAATACTGATTGTACGCATCTTCAAGCATGAGAGAAGATGCGATCCATACAAGCTGCATCTGATTCTCATCGTCAATATCCTTTGTGACAAGCGCTGCAAGCGTCAGCGGACCCTCTGTATCTCCGTCTTCTTGCTCATAAGTCTCGATGTCATAGCCGTCTGCCTTGATAAAAGAGTCTTCAGAGGATACAAGAAGAGAGGTCACTGTTACATCGCTGTCCGCACCGGATACATCCAACGCTTTCGCGACAGGCAGGATCACATGATAATTATCTGAAATCAGAGGATCCGTAATGTCGCTGGACTCCATATCCGGCATAAGCAATACAGGTGTATTGAACACATAATAATCCTGATTCTCTTCTATGACCACACCTTCCATCACAGAAATTCCGTAGTACTCCGCAACCGCGTTCAGGTTCGTGAGTTCATCGTCTTCACTGGTACCGCTCAGGATCAGCACTCTTCCGCCGTCCTCCAGAAATTCGATCAGCATATCCTTCTCTTCCTCTGAAATATCCGTGGACGGAGAATTGATCAGGATACACTCTACATCCTCAGGTACAGACTCATCGGTCAGCAGTGACAGGCTTTCCGTCTCAAGATTATCCGTCTCGAGCGCTTCGGTGAAGCTTTCCGACAGCTCTGTCTCGCCATGTCCTTCCAGCACATAGATAACCGGAAGCTCATCTGTCGTACAATAGGAGATTGCCGAAGTGATCAGCTTCTCTCCCGAGAATTCATCCACGCTGGAATAGATGGAATAATAGGACGTACTGCTTATTTCATACATCTCTTCATAGCTGATATACCGATATTTATCTCCGCATTCTACAATGATCGAATTATTGTAAACTTCATCGTCAGTATACGCGTTTGTAAAATCCGGATTCAGATCCGGGTCCTTCTGTTCAACATTAACTTTACTGCTGTAGTCTTCATAATTGTGCAGCAGTCTTTCCACAAATTCATCTTCTTCGCCGCTGGCTACGATCCAGTAAATTGTTATATCGTCTTCCAGAGAACTCAGGAGTACCTTTGTCTGGCTGGATATGGAATAAAGCTGATTCGCAGTCAGATCCGCCTGAGCGTAGCTGTCCGGCAGGAAACTGAGGGCAAAATTGACTGTGATCAGGATCGCCAGCACGATAGCCGTCAGAAAGAAGCTGTAGCTTCCCGCCTTGCTCGATTTGGTGCCAAACTGATCCCTGATTTTGATCAAATGATCTCTGATAGAATTCTTCATCAGTTATATCTCCTTTTCTCAAGTGACTGAACTGTTAAAAACAGGAAAAATACAATAACACTGATAAAATAAACCACATGTGTATAGTCAAAAATCCCGTCTACAAATTCATAGAATCTCTCATAAACCGAAAGATTCTCAAGGATGGTCGGGAAAAGCCCTTCAAACCATGAGCTGTTGTATATATAAGCCGCCACGGTCGCTATCATGGCCGCCCCGCCGATTCCTTCCGCCATAAAATCATTTCCCGTCATATGTTTCACGAGAAATGCGAGGATAAACTCCATGATCAAGATCGCCACAAGAGAACCGTAAGCCGAAGATGTGGCATACTCTGCCAGCGTGACCATGTAGTAGTTCAGGATCATCACGGCAAAACAGATTCCCGCTGCCATTGGCTGTGATTCCGTGATCGAAGATACGAAAATCCCGATCGCAAGCAGTGACGCCGCCAGCATGATATATCCGAAGAGTGCTCCGAATGCCGTGGGAAGGTACAGATTCCCGTAATTTTGCAGCATCAGGGGATATGCTGTCACAATGATCAGAGGGAGTACGGCAGTAACAAATACCGCAAAAAACTTTCCGACTACGATCTGAGTCGTCGTGATCGGCAGGGAATACAAAAGCTGGTCTGTCTTCTGCTTTTTCTCCTCTGCGATGATCCTCATGGTGATAATAGGGATAATAACGATGAACGCAAAAGAAGCTCCTGCCAGAGCATACTCAAAATTCGCATAGCCGACGCTCAGATTATAATACATCATGTAGATCGCTATGGCAAAAAGCGAAAACGCTCCGTATACATAAGCTGTAAGCCCTGAAAAAAGCAAACGCACCTCATGTTTGAATACTGCGGTCATTCGACATCCTCCTCTCTTGTCTCTTCCGGGACTTCCTCTGTTTCGGTTCCTTCTGTTTCTTCGAAACCTTCCGATTCCGCGATTCCTTCTGTTTCTTCGAAATCATCGGTCTCTTCCGCTTCATCAGTGTCTTCCGGCCCGGAATTCGTCAGTTCTATAAAGATATCTTCCAGATTGGCTTTTACTTTTTCACTTTTCAGCACAGCCCTGTCGATCTCCGCAAACTTCAGGGAAAGAGATCTGCGGATCTGAAGTTCATTCTCGGGATCTGCGGTAAGCCTGATCGTCAGCAGTCCCTCTTCATCCTCTGTATACTCCACGTCTCCGGCTTCCTCTATCGTGCCGAGGACCGCTTCAGCTTCCCCGCGCAGCGCGTCGGTCTGTACTTCCAGTGTGACTTTCGGCTGAAGCATCTTTTCCAGATTTTCCGCCGTATCATACGCAAGCAGTCTGCCCTTCGCAATGATAATGATCTCGTCACACATCTGTTGTACTTCTGACAGAATGTGACTGCTCAGGATAACCGTGTGCTTTTTCCCAAGACCTTTGATCAGATCGCGGATTTCCACCACCTGTATCGGATCAAGACCGACCGTAGGCTCGTCAAGAATGATCACTTTCGGGTTTCCCAGAAGTGTCTGCGCAATCCCTACGCGCTGCCTGTATCCTTTTGAGAGATTCTTGATCAGTCTGTCCGCCACATCACTGATCTGCGTCTCTTCCATCACCTTTTCAATCTCGCCGCGGACGTCTTTCCCCGGAATTTTCTTTGCCTCCGCGATAAACCGCAGATACTCCCTCGGCGTCTCCTCCAGATAAAGAGGCGGCTGTTCCGGAAGGTATCCGATCAGTTTCTTCGCCTCAACAGGCTGCTCGAAGATATCATAGCCGCCGATTGTCACATTACCGCTGGTGGCGGAAAGACAGCCTGTCATGATATTCATGGTCGTCGATTTTCCGGCGCCGTTGGGACCGCAAAAGCCGCAGACAGTACCGTCTTTGACAGAAAAGCTGATGTTGTCAACTGCCTTGAGATCCCCGTAAAATTTGGTCAGATTTTTGACTTCTATCATTTTTTACCCTTTCATCTGTATTTTTTTCAAGCGCAATTTTAGAAACATTTTTTAAACTAAGTTTAAACTTTCATAGCTTTTCACAGTATTTTCACTAATCGCCTGACAATGTCTGTCCCAGTTCGGACGCAGTGCCTGTCAGGATTTCTTCCGACAGATCCGGATCAAGCCAGAGCCGGGCGATATCCCTTCCGATTTCCGCGGCATAAGACGAACTGTAACCGTAGGTGATCCTGACCGCGACGGCGATCTCCGGGTCATCCGCCGGAGCATAGCCGACAAAGAGGGCATGATCCGGATGAAGGGAACTCTGCTGTGCCGTTCCGGTTTTCCCCGCCATGGAGAAGCCAAGCCCGTCAAATGTGGATGAACTGCTGATCATCTGCTCCATCCCGGTCTGCACAAGATCCCATGTGCTCTCGCTGATCTCATCCATGGTGTTCACAACCTCTGCCTCATACTCCTTGATCAGATTCCCCGATGAATCCGTCGCCTTGTCTACAAGAGTAAGCGAATATACCGTTCCCCTGTTAGCTACAGCCGCGACGTACCGGTTCAACTGGCTGACCGTAAAGTTGTTTGTCCCCTGGCCGATCGCCGACTGGACCGCGTATTCATCGGAGATCTCCGGCTCGGCCTCTGTGATCTCCACTCCGCTTGTCTCGCCCAGTCCGAACATTTCCGCATATTCCGTCAGTATATCTATCCCCAGTTCGCTGTCGTAAGTGCCGCTTTCATCTGTCCCGAGGCGATAGCCCATCTCATAAAAGAAATCGTTGCAGGAATGTTCAAGCGCTCCCGTTACGGTCAGATAGCCGTGGGCGCTCGGATAGATCCAGCACCTCGGGCTCGGCGTCACTTTGGTAAATTTACCGCTGCAGTATACGGTACTTCCCCCGTTGATCACGCCTTCAGTCAGCGCGGCAACGGCAGTGACCATCTTATAAGTGGAACCCGGAGCGGTCTTTTCCTGAGTTGCACGGTTGTAAAAAATATTGTTCATTCCGGTCACAAGACGGTTGTAATACTCAGTATCCATCGTATTGGCCAGTTTATTGCCGTCATATCCCGGATAAGAGACACAGGCGAGAACATCCCCTGTATCCGGATCTGTCACCACAGCGCCTCCGGAACACGGCTCCAGCGCAAGCTGCCCGGGAGTGATGTCCAGATTCTCGATCCGGTCGCACAGCCATGAGTATGCGCTGACTGTTCCGCTGCGCAGCCCTTCGTACAGATTCTCGTCCATATCCAGAACTCCCTGTTCATAGACAGCGGCGCATATCTGTGCTCCTGTCACCGCCCCTGATCCGATCAGTTCTTCATAGACAAGCTTGTCCAGCGTGCTGTCCTCACTGATACTGTCCAGGATATAATCCGTGAGCGCCTGATAGACCTCGCCGGAGTCCGAGTAATCACTGTCCGAAAGTTCTGAAGTATCGATCCAGCTCTGAGTGATCGCATAGTTCAGATAATCATACAGGCTGATGCTCCCATCCTCATTCCACTGAACATACATATCATCTTCTGTATCCACCGCATCGCTGTCCAGGATCCCTGCATCTTCCAGAACAGTGCCGCAGATATAATCGATATAGTCCTGCATCTCGTCAGACAGCTCTTCATATGCCGACGAGCCGCTGTCACTGAGCTGTTCTTCGATCTCTCCGTATACCTGTTCCCTCTCCGCGGAAAAGACCGCATATATTTCCTGTTCCGCGTCTCCTGCATCTTCATCTCCGAATTCGGTATAGTCAATAATAAAATTCCCGATGAACGAGTAATACGCATCTCCTACAGGAATGATGATATCACTGCTGTCATCTGCCGTCGAAGCATCATAAGTCAGCACATTCTGCAGCTTTGAGAGAATGATGCCCGCCAGCTTTTCCTCGATGAGCTGGTAGACTTCGTTCTGAAGATCGCTGTCCAGCGTCAGATAAATGTCGTTCCCCGCGGTCGGTTCCGTAACACTGATCGTCTCCGTAACATTTCCCAGATTGTCTACATAAAACGTTGTCTCCCCGTTCGTTCCCCGCAGGATATCGTCAAAAGCCTTTTCTATGCCGCTCTTTCCCACGATATCTGTCTTTGTGGTATTTTCCTGCTCTTCTTCACTCAGCGCGTCATACTCCGATTCCGAAATCTGTCCCGTGTATCCTATAACAGAAGAAAAAGCTTCCGAATCCGTATATCTGCGGACAGAATCTTCGGCGACAGCTACTCCCGACAGTACATCCCCGTTCTCCTCTATCGCCGCCACGGTTTCTTTGCTCACATCCATGGCGATCGTTGTCTGAACATACTGCTGATAGCTGTTCTGATACATAGCATACCTCATATTTACCATATCAAGGATATACTGGCGATCCGAATCGGAGGGATCAAGTCCGTAACCGTATGTGTCGTCTGTACAGAGATATTCTATGATTTCCTCGGCTGTCTGGTTTTTCTGTTCTTCCGACAGGTCGTCCGACGAAGAGCATCCGTATACATCTGCGACAAACCGGAGGCGCAGTGTTTCACTTGTCTGTGAAAACTGGTAATTTCCGTCGGTATCCAGCGTAATTCCGAATGAATTGATGATCGTATCCCCGTTTTCTTCCACAATCTCCCGCACCTGTTCCAGTATGCTGTTAATGGTCGTATTCTTCTCCGATGTGGACTGCCCTGACGTAGTCGGATCTTCGATAGTAACTGAATAAGACAGTTCATTATATGCGAGAAGATTTCCGTTCCGGTCATAGATATTACCCCTTGTCGCCTTGATCTCCTGGGTCTTCATGATCTGGAGCTCGAAGTTTTCCGCATACTCCGCTCCTTTTATGATCTGCAGATAAAAAAGGCGGCTGACCAGAATCGAAAACGCGATACAGAATACTCCCGCAAGGACAATAAGACGGGATTTCATAATGTTTCCCAGTATCTGCCGCACTTTATCCAGACCGGCGTTGGTCCGCTTTCTTTTATTCTTTTTCAGCTCGTCTCACCCTTTCAATGTATTTTTCATTTTCCGGATATATCTTCGTTTCCGCAAAATTACTATTTATTTTATAACTTTTTTTTAAACTCAATTTAAACTCGAAAGAAACTTTCTATGAATAATCTGTGAATGGGCACCGTATCTGTCACTGCTTCCGCAAAATATACTTTATACAATATATAGTATTCCTATTGCATCCAACTACAATTTATAGTATAATAAAACGCGCCAGACATAAAGTTCGACCATTTCTGCCGGAGTTACTGCCGTTTTCCGGAAGGATACAGACAAGAGAGGAGTATGGAAATGAACCGTATATTTGTGATTAAACGGGATGGACGGCGGGTGCCGTTCCGGCCGGAGAAAATCCGGACAGCCATCGGGAAAGCAAATCTCGGAGTTCCCGAGATGAGACGTATGTCCGAAGTACAGATGGACGCCGCCTCGGAAAATGTAACAGATCAGATCAGGGAAAGCGGCCGCGAATGGCATATCGAAGAGATCCAGGACGCCGTAGTCCTTGCCATACAGGAGATGCGGGCATATGAAGTGGCGACCGGGTATACCGTATACCGTTATAAGCGCGACCTTGTACGCCGGATCAATACGACGGATGAAGAGATCCTGTCCCTGATCGAGCGGAGGAATCAGGAGGCAAAGGATGAAAACAGCAACAAAAACCCTGTTATCAATTCCACTCAGAGGGATTACATGGCGGGCGCCGTCTCCAAAGACCTTACAAGACGTATCCTCCTGCCGGAGGATATCTGGGATGCTCATGAAAAAGGGATCATCCACTTCCACGATTCCGACTATTTTGCCCAGACGGAATACAACTGTTGTCTGGTCAATCTGGAAGACATGCTGCAGAACGGGACCGTGATCACCGGAACGCTGATCGAAAAGCCCCGCAGTTTCCGGACCGCCTGCAACATAGCCTGCCAGGCAGTGGCGATCGTGGCCAGTTCCCAGTATGGCGGCCAGACGATATCCCTTTCCCATCTGGCTCCTTTTGTAGACGTGAGCCGGCAGAAGTTCCGCAGTGAATATATGCGTAAAAATGCAGAGTTCGGCATGAACCTGACCGATGAGCAGGTAGAAGATCTGGTCCGCAGCGATCTGGAGGGTGAGATCCGTGACGGGATACAGACGCTTCAGTACCAGTTGATCACTCTGCTGACTTCAAACGGACAGACTCCCTTTGTGTCTGTTTTTATGTATCTTGACGAAGTGCCGGAGGGTCAGACACGGGACGATCTTGCCATGATCATTGAAGAAGTGCTGCGGCAGCGGATCAGGGGAGTGAAAAACGAAAAAGGAGTATACATCACGCCTGCGTTTCCGAAGCTTCTGTATGTCCTGGATGATGACAATGTAAAAGAGGGAACCAAATACTGGTATCTTACTGTCCTTGCCGCCAGATGTACGGCAAAACGGATGGTTCCCGACTATATTTCCGCAAAGAAAATGCGTGAATTGAAAAAAGGCGAGGTCTATCCCTGCATGGGATGCCGTTCTTTCCTGACCGCGGAGGATTCCCAGAGGAATCCGGACGGGAGCCGTAAGTTCTACGGACGTTTTAATCAGGGAGTCGTGACCATCAACCTTGTAGACGCCGCCTGCTCTTCCGGCGGCGATATGGACAAGTTCTGGACGATCCTGGAGGAACGGCTGGATCTCTGCCACAGAGCTTTAAGATGCCGGCACGAACGGCTTGCCGGCACGGTGTCGGATGTCGCTCCGATCCTCTGGCAGTACGGAGCGATCGCCCGGCTGGAAAAAGGAGAGACGATTGACCGGCTGCTTTACGGCGGATACTCGACCATATCGCTCGGGTACGCCGGGCTGTACGAGATGTGTATGCGTATGACCGGCAAATCCCATACTGATCCCGAAGCCATGCCTTTCGCCCTTTCCGTAATGAAAAAGCTCAACGACAAGTGTGCGAAGTGGCGGGAAGAGGAGAATATTGCCTACTCGGTATACGGTACGCCGATGGAATCTACCACATACAAATTCGCAAAATGCCTGCAGGAACGGTTCGGGATCATAAAAGGCGTAACAGATAAAGACTATATTACCAACAGCTATCACTGCCATGTCACGGAAAAGATCGACGCCTTCTCAAAACTGTCTTTCGAAGCCGGATTTCAGGAACTTTCTCCCGGCGGGGCGATCAGCTATGTGGAAGTGCCCGATATGCAGGGCAATATCCCGGCAGTCCTCCAGGTGATAAAGTTTATTTATGATAATATCATGTATGCGGAGCTGAATACAAAGAGTGATTACTGCGAAGTGTGCGGATACGACGGCGAGATCCAAGTCACGGAAATGCCGGACGGGCGCCTCGGCTGGAAATGTCCGCACTGCGGAAATACCGATCAGAATAAGATGAATGTGGCGCGCCGCACCTGCGGTTATATCGGGACACAGTTCTGGAACCAGGGAAGGACCCAGGAGATCAGAGACCGGGTGCTTCATTTGTAAATTATCAGTAACGGAGGGATAGAGATGGGGCTCGGACCGAGTATAAAGATGACGACACTGCACCACTACAACTGTCCTGTGACAAAAATATTATCAGCGGATAAAGATCTGGAATTTCCCGGGATCATCATCAACGGGGTTTCAGAAGTGTTTGACGACAAGGTCTATTCCGCCGTCCGCACAGGTTTTCTGGCGGAGGGGCTGCGCGCCGACGGCGCAGTCGTCGCCATAGACGGCTGGGGCAACCATCATGTTGATTTTGTCAATGTGATCGAACAACTGGGACAGAAAGGGATTCCCTCTGTCGGTATGAGTTATATCGGCAGTCAGGGCCGGCTCGTCTGTACCGGCGAATATGTGGACACAGTGATCGATTTTAACAAATCCGAGTCCGGCTATGAGTCCTGCGTAGTAGGGCAGAATAATCTGACGGAGACCGACGCGGTAAAAGCTGTGGCAATTCTGAAAAACAAGATGAGAAAGAACAGAAAGCAGCATCCGGCGGAACCGTCCGGCGTTTCTTATCCGCTGCGGAAACTGACCAGAAGGATCATTCCGGTAAAGGAAATACGTTTCGGCGGGCGGACCTCACTTGAACGTCACATACTGACAATCCGCAAAGGTATAGAAGAAAGCATCGCCGCATCTTCACCCCGGATCGGACAGATCACGGTCCGCATCCTGCATCCTGAAGAACACGATATCTTTGTAAATTCCAATCTCGACTTCTCCCCGATCGCGTGTAAAGCACGGGGAGTTCCGGGAGAGGGCGTCACATATCAGCTCGGGGGCGTGACCGTGATGCTCACAGGCGCAGAGGACATCAGCGGATTCCAGCCCTCCAACATCGGTTCTTCCGAAGGTATCCTGAAAGACCGTATGGTACCCGATCAGGCCGGAACGCCCGGTTCCGGCGATATCATCCTCCATATCGATTGTCTCTTTAAAGAAGGAGAAGGACGGACAGCCGAAGGCATTCAGTCCGCACATGCAGCCGCGGACAGAATCGTTCAGGAGATCCGGGACGCCATGCTGCGCGCAGAAAGTATAACATATACAACAGAAGATTATTATGATATGGCACGTCCCGGGAAAAGAAAAGTCATCCTTGTAAAGATCGTCTCAGGGCTGGGAAATATGTACGATACGTCGCTGTTCCCGGATCAGCCGGGCGGTTACACCGGTTCCCGGCTGATCCGGGACAGCAGAAACCTGCCCGTCTTTATCACACCGAATCAATGCCGGGACGGAGCGATCCATTCTCTTTTATAAAATACAGCGGCGCCGGAAGATTCCGCTAAAACAGTGACCTTATCTTCTCCATAATCTCCGCGATCATCCCCGCCCGGTTAAACGGAACCATAAAATAATATCCGTCCGCCACATTACTGACTTTTTCCGCGATTTCCACGGAGATCCGCACTCCCGCAGCCTGCGCTTCCTCCCGGCTCATATCCTTGCCGTACTGTGCGATAATCTCATCCGGCACACGAATCCCGGTGATCTCATTTTTCATGAACACAGCGTTACGGTAACTGACCAACGGCATGATCCCGCAGACGATCTTCGTGTCGATCCTGCTCTTTATGTACCGTATCCTCTCGATATCTTCATCGGAATAAACGGGCTGTGTCAGGAAAAACGACGCTCCCGCCTCGCATTTCTTCTGCATTTTTTTTATTTCGGCATCGATATTTTTTCTTCCGTAATTCAGCGCTCCCCCATAGGCAATGGGGTCTTCGGCAAAATGTTCCCGATTCAACTGACGCACGTAATTCATCAGGGTAACAGAATGATGATCATAGACAGACGTAATACTTCCTCTGTCACCGGAAGGCACCGGATCTCCTGTCACGATCAGGAGATTGCGGATCCCGTTCATATATGCCCCCAGTATCTCAGCGCCTATCCCGATGGTATTCCTGTCACGGCATGCAATGTGAGGCATGGTTTCTATCTGGAGCTGTCCCGCGATCTTGACCGCTGACATTGCCGCCGATGCGCGCATCCTGCCCATTGGAGAATCGGAAAATGTGATCATCTCTACGCCGGAATGTTTCAGTACCGCCGCGGCATCCGTCATTTTCCTGTCCTTTCCGTCAAAAGGCGGATCCAGCTCGGCGATCACCACTTTCTCTCCGGAATAAAGCTTCCGGATAAACGGATTATTGTCATAACGTATTTCCGACTCCGCACGCTGTTCCGGCCGGTCGGAAAGCCTTTTCGCGAGGGGTCTGTCCCCGGCCGCCTGTGAAAGTTTCCCGATATATCCCGGATTTGTCCCGCAGCATCCTCCTATGATATTGACTCCCTGATCGGCAATCTCCGCCAGCGCCTCGCAGAAATAGCCGGAATTATCCCTGTAAACCATCCGGTTCTCGATCCGGTCCGCATATCCGGCATTGGGCACTGCCGCCACGATCATCTCTCCCAGATCCTGCCGTTTCAGCAGTTTCCCCAGATGGGAAGGTCCGATGCCGCAGTTAAAACCGATGCCGTCAACCAGACCGGTTTCTTTCGCCATTTTGAATAATTCTCTCATACTCAGTCCGGTTTTTGTATAGCCGAACATATTGACAGAAAAACTTGCCATGATAAAAGCATCGCTGACGGATCTGATCCATCCGGCTACCGGCAGTATCCGGTCAAGATCCGGGAATGTTTCAAACCAGATCAGTTTCAGTCCGGCATCCAGATGCGCCTTTGCCATGGCTTTATATTCTTCGGTCAGTTCTTCATCATGGCCTTCACTTCCATGTTCCTCCGGCACAGGGCCTATGTTGCCCGCAATGTAGATTTCCTTTATTTCCCTCCCGCTTTCTTTTGCGCGGTCCCGTTCCTGCTCTGCCGCAGACTGCGCGATCCGGCATGACGCCGCAACATTTTCATAGACAGTCTGCAGCTGCTCCTCCCTCGTCATGCTCCTGCCTGCGCACAGGGTACGGATATTAGATGAGAAGCTGTTCGTCCTCAGGATATCGGCACCGGCCTCAATATATTCTCTGTGTATATCCCCGATCTTCTGCGGGGCTTCCAGATTGTCCGTTTCGGGCGGATCTGAGTCCTTTCCGTATTTCTCGTTGTAGTATGTGCCCATCGCTCCGTCCATGATCAGACAACGCGACCTGAATATCTTATGAAAATCCATGTTTTTTCTCCCTGAACCCGCTTTTCATTTTCTCAACGCCGAAAGACATAGATAATTCACTCTTTTTCAAAAAACACTTCACACTGCTGTTATACATTGAATTCAGAAGATAGGAGGAAATTATACCGTGAGCCACTATATTTATCATTCAGATCTGCCTGAAACCGCTCCCCGTGATCCTGAAATTCCGGAAGGTAAAGAGAAAAAAGGAATATCGCGGCGAATGGCACGTATTCTGTATGCCTGTCTTTTCATCGCCATTGCGGGGCTGTCCTTTGCCGCAGTAGTTTTCCTGAGCGGAACCTTTATTTCCGAGGATGGGACAAACGGCTCCAATACAGCATGGAAAGCCTCCGCGTCATACAGTGTGACCATGAGAAGCGATTTAAGCTTTTAAAGATTGCCAAGCAGTTTATCGATACTGACCAGTTTTACGCTCAGCACAAAGATATCTGTTGCGACTGCCAGTTCCTCCGGCGTCGGATAGGACGGCGCAATACGGATATTGCTGTCATGCGGATCCCTGCCGTACGGATAGGTGGCTCCCGCTCCTGTCATGACAAGGCCGGCTTCTTTTGCTTTCGCGACGATTGCTTTCGCGCATCCTTCCATAGAATCAAAGGAAATAAAATATCCGCCGAGAGGTTTGATCCAAGACCCGATTTCCAATCCTCCCAGTTCCCTTTCGAATCCTTCAATGACAGCTTCGAATTTCGGGCGAAGGATATCTGCGTGTTTCTTCATATGTTCGACGATTCCGTGAACATCTTTAAAAAATCTTACGTGGCGCAGCTGGTTTACTTTATCATGACCAATCGTCTGCATCTTCATCATGCCGCGGATCTCATCCAGATTTGCCTCTGAAGCCGCGAGAGCCGCGATACCGGATCCCGGAAATGTGATCTTTGATGTCGATGAGAACTTGTATACCATATTCGGATTTCCGGCTTTCTTACACTCTGTCAGGATCTCGATCAGATAGTCCTGTTTATCTTCATACAGATGGTGTACGCAGTATGCATTGTCCCAGTAGATCCGGAAATCTTCAGCAGCCGGTTTCAGGTTGGCAAAGCGGAACACTGTCTCGTCTGAATATGTAATTCCCTGCGGATTGGAATATTTCGGCACACACCAGATTCCCTTTACGGCCGGATCTTCATTTACATACTTCTCTACCAGATCCATATCCGGTCCCGTTGAAGTCATCGGGATGTTGATCATCTCAATCCCGAAATGCTCTGTAATACCAAAGTGCCTGTCATATCCCGGTACCGGACAAAGGAATTTCACTTTATCCAGTTTGCACCAGGGCGTACTCCCGAGCACTCCGTGTGTCATCGCGCGCGCAACGGTATCATACATAACGTTCAGACTGGAATTTCCGAAGATGATCACATTATCCTTCGGCACTTCCATCATATCTGCAAGCAGCTGTTTTGCCTCGGCAATCCCGTCCAAACCTCCGTAGTTCCTGCAGTCGACTCCGTCCTCACAGGTCAGTTCCGCACTGCTGTTCAGTACATCCATCATCTCCATGGACAGATTGAGCTGTTCCGCAGACGGTTTTCCGCGGGACATATCCAGTTTCAGCCCTTTTGCCTTAATCTCTGTGAATCGGGCTTCCAGCCCACTTTTCAGTTCCAATAACTCTTCTCTGCTTAAGTCTTTGTATGCAGTCATTGCAAGACTCCTCCACTCTTTCTTCACTACTATTTTAAGTCACTGAATGGTATTGTATCTGATTCGCGACAGTTCGTCAATCCCTTCTTTCGACTGGTAATACAGTTCGATCGGATCGATCGGATCGATCGGATGCTCTTCTTCCATCTTTTTATTTCTTCCGCGGCGCTTGATAAGTTCGCCGCTCTTATTATATACCCAGAAAGAATAGACGAGCAGCTTATTGATCTTTCCGATCCTCTCTTTCGTCGTCTTCCCGTAAAGAGTACCGCCGGTCTTGAGCGGCGTCTTCTTATGAATAAGCGAGATCAGCTCCGTTTCACAGGTCACAGGCTCAGGAAGGATCGTATAGCCTGTCCCGACGCAGTCCGGCTTATGGGCATCGCTGCCGCCTGTTGTGACCTTGCCGTATTTCTTCGCCAGCTTTTCCGCGCCCGCATTGGACTCCGCTGACTCGCAGCTGTTAAACGCCTCGACAAAATCAAACCGCTTCGTGATCTCCGGCGAGAGATAGAACCTTCTCGCATGCGTAAAACTCATATACTTCTCCCCGCATGGGTGGGCCGGCCCGAGTACGCCGCCGTTTCTATGCACCAGATCGATCAGGAGCGCAAGGGGCATTCCCCGCATCTCAAGAAGTCTCATCTTCACCCCTTCCGGCATGATGACCAGAATATGTCCTGCATCTCTGGTATCATATTCGATCCCCTTGAGCACCACAAAATCCGTATGCTTCTTTCCCTTGATATGCTCTTTCCAGTAGCGGTATCCGTTATACGTATCGTGATCCGTAATAAGCATTCCCTGAAAACCGTGTTCTTTCAATAATGTAATGTATTCTTCCAGACCGACCTTACTGTCGATGGAACCTTCTTTTACATGGCAGTGCATATCAATCTTCATACACAAGCCCCCTTTTGTTCTGTTCTCTTTATGATGCAATTATCACAAACTGATTATACATCAAATAACAGGTTTTTTCAGCAGATGCCCGGTTACTTCTTTTCACCATGAGTTTATTTTATCAATAATTCCTTATTTTGACAAGAGAATGCGGTTTTGTCGACCGCAAACTGAAAGTGGATGCCAATCATTTTTTCTGATCAACATCCACTTTCATCCTGATATTTCTATCATTCTTTTTTACCTCTTTCTTCTATCTTTCCTATTGATCGATAGATTTAACTTATGTTCCCGGTGGTCCGTACCTCCTTTACTTAAATTCCCTTCCCATTGAAATCAAAATTGAATTTTCCGATAATCTTTCCTGCGATATAGATTTTGCTTCTTTCATAACTTTCTCGTCATTATGATATTTCTCTATATCTCATTACCCATCTTTCAATTTCAATATACAATGGATTTTATAAAACTTTTAAACAGTTTTATTTGTTGGTATTATAATAACTCTTTTTTCTTTATCTGTCAACCAATATTTCGATATTTTTTCTATTTTATTCAAATTATCTGTTAATTCAGGCGCATTTACCGGCACGTCCGGTCCGCATCGTACAATACCGCCCCTGAAAGCATGATTGTGCTATAATCATGCAGAATACTGCAAGCAATTCCGGCTATATGCCGGTATAATAGGTAACAGTTCAATCCATACATCAGAGGAGAAATCAATATGACACATTTATTGCTCGCGATCATATATCTGGCTTTTATCAGCCTCGGACTTCCGGACGCCCTGCTTGGTTCCGCATGGCCCGCAATGTACACGGAATTTAATGTTCCCGTTTCCTACGCCGGAATCATATCCATGATCATTTCGCTGGGTACAATTATATCCAGTCTTCAAAGCGACCGCCTGACACAAAAACTGGGCACAGGAAAAGTCACAGCCGTCAGCGTGGCAATAACCGCCGCTGCCCTTCTGGGCTTTTCCTTTACCCACTCTTTCTGGCTGCTCTGCCTGTGGGCCATCCCCTACGGGCTGGGTGCCGGCAGCGTGGACGCGGCGCTGAACAACTATGTGGCGCTGCACTATAAGAGCCATCATATGAGCTGGCTTCACTGTATGTGGGGTGTGGGCGCGACGCTCGGTCCTTACATTATGGGATTCGCCCTTTCCGGAGGAAAGCTGTGGAATTCCGGCTATCGCTATATCGGCATACTGCAGATCATATTGACGGCATTCCTGTTCTTCAGTCTTCCGCTCTGGACGAAACAGAAGAACAGAACCGGAGTACAGACAGCGGACAATGCATCGGAAAAGACTCCCCGCAGACCGCTCTCCCTCGCGGAAATCATACGGATTCCCGGGGCAAAGGAAGTCATGCTCTGCTTCTTCTGCTACTGTGCCATCGAGCAGACCGCCAGTCTGTGGGCCAGCAGCTATCTCCATCTGTTTAAAGGAATCCCTGCGGAAACTGCCGCAAGGTTTGCGGGTATGTTCTTCATCGGCATTACTGCGGGGCGGGCGGTCAGCGGCTTCATTACCATGAAGCTGAACGATGTGCAGATGATCCGTCTGGGACAGTGTATCATTGCGGCCGGCATCATTGTCATGCTTCTTCCCGGACCGGACATCGTATCCCTTGCCGGCCTGATCATGATCGGACTTGGATGCGCTCCTGTGTATCCCTGCATCATCCACTCTACACCGGATCACTTCGGGGCGGAACGGTCACAGGCAGTCATCGGAGTACAAATGGCAAGCGCTTATATCGGCACCTGCCTTATGCCGCCTCTGTTCGGACTGATCGCCAACCATATCAGCATTACGCTCTTTCCCGTCTATATGATGGCGCTGCTCATTCTTATGACCGTGATGCATGAGCTGCTCACAAGGAAAACTTCACGTTGATCAAAAACGGGAAATCACTGACTGACGTTCTACCAGCTCCACGTCCATGATAACTTTCTCTGGAGTGCTTGTTGATCCGTTTTTTATCTTCTCCAGCAGAAGGAGTGTGCCCCTGAGAGCTTTATCATACAGGTGCTGGGAAACAGAGGTGAGTTTAGGTGTCACATAATTACAGAGCCGGAGATTATCATATCCGACCACGGACAGATCCGCAGGAATTCTGAATCCTCCGAGTCTCGCGCCCTCCATTATGCCGATCGCGCAGATATCGGAAGTTGTCACCGCGGCTGTTATTCCCCGTTGGGAACAGGCTATTTCTTTCCCAGCTTTCAGTCCGCCTTCATAAGTACCGGGGTACGGAAAGACATATTCCTGTCGGAAAGGAAGTCCGCGCTCAGCCAGAGCGGAACAGTAGCCTTCAAATCTCTTTTTAAAAAGCGGATTTTCATCAGGATCAGATACGAAAGCGACACATTTGTGCCCATGGTTAAGCATATATTTTGTCGAAATATACAGTCCGTGCCAGTCATCCGAAGAGACATTGATCAGGTTCGGTATTTGCAGATCTGCATCAAAAATGGCAATAGGGCACTCTGAAATGTCCAAAAAAGACTGAATAAACTCAGGCTCTTCAGGGAAAAGAAAAATGATTCCGTCAACGCTCCAGTTTTTAATCAGGGAAATGATATCTGTTTTATCCGTAACGGATCGGACCATCGTAAAATATCCTCTTTTACGTAATTCTTTTTCAATGGTTCCAAGCATTGTGCTTATATATGAATTTTCCAGATAATTGCATTCTTCAACACCGGGAAAGGGTGAAATAACAATTCCGATGATATGTGAAACTTTATTGGTCAGAGAACGGGCGCTTAAGTTGGGGACATACCCGCATTCCTTAATCAGAGCATTAACCTTAGCAATGGTCTTATCGGACACTTTATCATATTTTCCGTTAATTACATTAGAAACCGTCATAATGCTTACGCCGGCTTTCTCTGCTATGTCTTTAAGACGCACCTCATTCATATCCTTCACCAACTCCTGTAATATGCAAGGTTTAATAAACTTATTTATCAAACCCGCATTTGATAATCCTCATAAATTTTTCAGCATAATATTATAACAAAGGATTAACAAAAAGCAATCCCAAAAAGTAAAAAATATCCAATAAATATACAATATAGACAATTTCAATCAAATTAATCAAAAAAATTATATCAAAAACACAAAATTATATTGACACATCAAACCTTATAGTTATAAAATTAATCTAGTTTAGCGCTAAACCTTTAGAGAGGAGGTCATGTATGAAAAAGGCATGGTGGAAAGAAAGTGTTGTCTATCAGATATATCCGAGGTCATTCTGTGACAGCAACGGAGACGGAATCGGCGACCTGAAGGGAATCCAGTCAAAGCTGGATTATCTGAAAGAGCTTGGTATCAATGTAATCTGGCTCAGTCCCATCTATAAGTCGCCAAATGATGACAACGGTTACGATATATCAGATTATCAGGATATTATGACGGAATTCGGAACCATGAGAGATTTCGATGAACTTTTGGCAGAAGCTCACAGTAAAGGGATCCGGATCGTAATGGATCTTGTTGTAAATCATACATCTGATGAGCATCCCTGGTTTATCGAAAGCCGTTCCTCCAGAGATAATCCAAAGAGAGAATATTATATTTGGAGGGAACCTGTAAACGGTCATGAACCGAATAACTGGGGGAGCTCCTTTTCCGGTTCTGCCTGGCAGTGGGACGATATGACAGAGATGTATTATCTCCATTGTTTTTCAAAAAAGCAGCCTGATCTGAACTGGGAAAACCCTGAGGTAAGAGATGAGATTTTTTCTATGATGGACTGGTGGTGCAGAAAAGGAATTGATGGTTTCCGAATGGATGTAATCTCAATGATTTCAAAAAAAAAGGGGCTCCCTGACGTCCCCACAGACGGAGGACTTTACGGGAACTGCATGTACGGAACCTGCAACGGACCTCATGTACATGAATATCTTCGGGAGATGAATCAAAAAGTCCTCTCAAAATACGATCTGATGACTGTCGGCGAATGCGCCGGCGTAACAATTGAAGAGGCAAAAAAATATGCCAATTCGGAAAATACAGAATTGAATATGGTTTTTCAATTTGAGCATACCTCTCTGGACGCCGGGATTTCAGATAAATGGTGCCGAAAAAAAATTTCTATTCCCGCACTTAAGAAAAATCTCAGCAAATGGCAGAACGAACTGGAGGGTACAGCATGGAACTCGCTGTATTTCTGTAATCACGACCAGCCAAGAATTGTTTCCCGGTTAGGTGACGACACACCTCTTTCCGCAAAATGTATTGCTACTGTACTGCATATGATGAAAGGGACTCCTTATGTATATCAGGGTGAAGAACTCGGAATGACCAATTGTCCGTTCGGGCCGATTGATAATTACAGAGATCTGGAAAGTATTAACGCTTATAACGAGCTTACGGAGAACGGATTGCGCCAGCCGGATGAACTGCTGGAATGCATTGCCTATAAAAGCAGAGATAACGCCCGTACGCCCATGCAGTGGAATAAAAAGAAGAATGCCGGCTTCACAACCGGCACGCCGTGGATCATGGTAAACCCTAATTATACGGAGATCAATGCCGAAAAAGAGATGGCTGATCCTGATTCGGTATTCCATTATTACAGGAAACTGATCGCGCTGCGCAGGACCGGAACATGGTCAGAACTGATCGTCTATGGAAGCTACAGACTTCTCGCGCCGGAGGACCCCTGTATATTTGCGTATATAAGAGAACTGGATGAAAAGAGACTTCTCATTATATGCAACCTGTCTGATAAAAAAGCAGCTTTTGAGATACCTGAATCCGTTACCTGGACGGCTGCTGAAAATGTGATCGGAAATTACAAAGAATCAATATTATCAAGAAAACCGGAATTGAATCCATGGGAAGCTATGGTATGGTCCATAACATAATTTTTAGGAGGATAATTGA